>NZ_JBKVNQ010000023.1:0-37875 GCF_046967715.1 Hominisplanchenecus sp. | reverse complement strand
GATAATCATATAATAAAACAAACCAAACGAAATGTCAATAGGAAATATCCGAATATCCGATAAAGAGATTGACAAGGGAAAATTGATGAAATATAATGTGCTTAGAAAGGAGGACGCTCAACATGAACAAAATCAAAGAATTGCGGAAAGAAAAGAATATCACGGTTGCAGAACTGGCAAAAGAACTGGGAATCTCGCAGAGTATGCTGACAAACTACGAAAACGGAAATGGAACGCCAAGAGATGAATCTATCTGGGAAAAGCTGTCACAGATATTTGGAGTGAGTAAAAGCCATGTTATGGGATTGACTACGGATATTGAAACGGCAAATAAGAAAAAGCCATTGAAAGTGGTGGTGGATATGTCACAGCCTGTTTCTGTCCAGCCGAAGAACCAGACCGACCTTGACGTGCTGATGAAACTGGATTTAATAGACAGTGATGATATGGAAGAAGTGTCGGAGTTCCTCGACAAACTCTTAGCAAAAGAGAAATATGAGGGGCGGAGAGAATCAAATATGAAGTATGTTGCAGGATAGGAATGATTTCTAAGCCGACCGCTTGCCCAGCCGACCCGTCGCCCTGTTAGGAACCGTCGCTCTGGGCACCCTGCGGGACGCTGGTTAGCAGAAAAACACGAACAAGGGAATATGGACGGTAGACTATGCTTAAAGTCGGTACAGTGCGGAAAAGGGTATGTGGAGATGTGAAAGTCTTGCATACTTTTTTCTTGTGCGTTGAACATATATGATTTATACTAAATAATAGTTAAGCAAATTTGAATTTGAGGAGGTATATATGAAAAAGATAGTGACACTTTTACTGTTTATGGTTTGTTTTTGCGGATTAGTTGGATGTGGAGTAAAACCTGTATCGGATGCTAAAATCAATTATGGGTCATCGTCTATCTATTCAGAAGAAGATATGAATGCTGCTATCGAGTTAATTAAAGAAGAGTTCTCCACATGGGAAGGATGTGAATTACACGATATTTTCTATTCTTCTGATGATGAAGTGAATGAAGAGAATATTGCTTGGATGAATGAGTTGGCAAAAGGTCAAAATCTAAGCCCAGATTTTACACAGTGTATTATGTTTAAAAGTAATTTTCATTCGCCGAAAAATGGTGGTGGAGCATGGAATGCGGATGAAGAATATACAGATTGGCAATGGTGGCTTGCTCGTACAGAAGGCGGAGATTGGAAACTGCTTACATGGGGATATTGAAGCTAACAACTTCCAGCTTGTCGGGCTGGAAGTTGTCAAACTGAAATGTAAATGGAGGGTTATGTAAATGAAAAAAATTGGAATAGTTTTACTCATACTTATTTCACTTATAGGTACATTGTTAGGATGCGGAAAACAAGATGTGAATAAGGACTTGGAGAGCATTGAGGCGTCGGAAATCAAACAAATAGAACATACAGGAACTACAGGCGGGAAAGACGGTGATTATTCGTATTCTTTTTCAGATGATGAAGTTATCGAGTTTATAAATTTGTTGAATCAAGTAAAACTTGGTGACGAAGTAGACGAAAACAAAGCATTATCAAGTGGTGCTGTTTCTTATTATACTATCCATCTTGCGACAGATGAAACGCTGACAATTAGTCCAGGTAAATATTTTAAAGTTGCAGACAGATATTATGAGTTTGACAATTATGATGAATTGTGGGATGAATTTATAGTATTTAACAGTATAAAGTAAACTTCGGAAAATTCCAGTTTGTGAGTGACAGGCGTTTGAACACTTTTTGAACACCGCAGACTTGATGAAGTCTTCAAAGCCCCTTTCTTTCAGTATTTGTCGTTATCTAAAACGGTTCGATTCCGGTCTGCGGCAGCCCAAAAGTCCCAAAATTTGGGACTTTTTGTTTTATATTGATATAGTTTATTTAAACAATTTTATTTAGGAAATGCCAGCATTAGAGGAAAATGATTTTAAGTGATAGAGACAGGATTTTTTTAGAAAATAATATAACAGATATTGATAAATGGATTCTTCAGGGGAAGGTCAGACAAATATTGGATGCTATTGGGGATTGTATTGATAGAAAAGGATTTGCACCACCAGATTATTATGATTACAATGAGTTTGGACGAGAAGCTCAGAAAGTATATGATAGAATTTATGAAAATAACTGTATTTGATTAAAGGAGTATAGTACGCAGAGATGCGTGCTATTTTTATACTTATGCTGATAAAAATCGCCTTGCAGGAAGATGAGAGATAAAAGTAAAATGAGAGATAGATTTGTTAAGAAATATACGGCGAATATTCTTGACGTAAAAATACTGTATGTGTAAAATGAAGAAAATGGAAACGTGAATAAAACATAAAAACAAACTATGAAAAAGAACAGGAGAAGAAAATGAAGCAATTATGGAAAAAATTTGATAAATTGACGGAAATTTGTTATATGAGTGAGCTGGAGGATAACTGTCCTCAGTGGGATGAGGCTTATGAAGTCTTCAAACAACTTGTTGCACAGGGAAGAGAAAAAGATCCGCAGTATGCAGCTGAGATCCTGAAAATGGATGATGCTACGGATTTTGCGTATGGTGTGGCAGACTGGATCGAGGATTATCTGGACGAGCTGGATGCAAGGGAAGAACATGAAAAATTAATGGAAAGATGTGAGGAACTGTTGAATCTGTTCCAGTGGCAGGAAGTATATCCGGGGGATTTGAAGTTTCGGATCGCTTCAGCTCTGGCTGCGGAAGATAAAAAGGAAGAAGCACTGAAATTCTGTGAGAAATGGTATGCAGAAGATCAGCATGAGATGGCTGCAACAGCTCTTGTGTACGCAAAAATGACCCTGAAAGATCTGGAAGGGGCGGAGGACGTTGTAAGAAAATATATTTCAGAAGATACGCCTTGTACAGATGAGAATGATATTCTGTTTATGGCGGCGGCTGATCTGTATCTTGTAAACGGAAAGGAAAAAGAGCGGATGGCAGTTACGGAAGCTCTGCAGAAATACGAACAGGAGTTAGAGGGATATTCGGAAGATATGGAAAGCGATATTTCTTTTGAACTGCCTTTCGAATAAGAAAAAGAGGCTGGAGGAAAAGAAGGATGCAACTGGCATATGTTTTTCTTGGATATTTTTTGGGGAGCATGTTGTTTGGATATCGCATCACATGGCTGTTGAAGGGCGTTGATATCAGAAAACTTGCAGAGGATGAAAATCCGGGAACGTATAATGCATTTGTGTTTGGCGGATTCTGGTGCGGGATTCTGACATTGCTGGCGGATATGGGCAAGGGATATTTGCCGGTGATACTGTATCGTCAGAATTATAGTACAGAGGAGCTGATCTTTGCTCTTGTGATGGCGGCACCGGTGTTTGGACATGCCTTCTCAATTTTTCACGGAAGAAAAGGTGGAAAGGGAATTGCAGTTTCTTTTGGGGTACTGCTGGCGTTGTTTCCAATCTGGAAACCGGTGCTTTTGCTGGCGTTTTTTTATATCTTATTTTCGGTGGTTTTTAAGATCCGTTCACATCGCAGACGTTCAATTGTGACTTTTGGCTGTTTTTGTGTCGGCTGCCTGTCTCTGGTTCCCATACCTGCGATTCTTTTAGGATGTGTCCTGATTTCGTGTATTGTGATCTATAAGCATCATCTGATGGAGGAGAAATCAAATGAAAGTGCTAATCTTATCCTGTAATACAGGCGGCGGACATAATGCGGCGGCACAGGCGATCGCAGAAGCAATCCGTGAGCATGGTGACTGTGCAGAAGTGCTGGATTATCTGTCTCTTGCCGGAAATGGAGTATCGAAACTGGTCGGGGATGGTTATGTGAAGGTTGTTAAAAAAGCACCGGCCATGTTTGGCGTGGCGTATAAACTTGGAATGGTGGTAAGTCGACTGATGAAAAAATCTCCGGTGTATTATGCAAATGCCAGAATGGCACACTATCTGGAAGAATATCTTCAGGAAAATCCGGTGGATGCGATCGTTATGCCACATCTTTATCCGGCAGAAACGATTACTTATATGCGAAGAAATGGGTTTGCTTTGCCGCTTACGGTGGCCGTGATGACAGACTACACCTGTATCCCGTTCTGGGAAGAAACCGACTGTGACTATTATATTACACCGCATAAAAAACTGCATCCGGAGATCATAAAAAGAGGAATTCCGGCATATAAACTGAAAGCGTTTGGTATTCCGGTATCCAGGCAGTGCCGGGAGGATATTTCCAGAGAACAGGCACGCGATATGCTTGGACTGGAGCAGGAAAAGAAATATTTTCTGCTGGCGGCAGGAAGTATGGGAACAAAAGCAATCGTGCATATCCTGGAACTTTTGCTGGCAATGCGAAGCAAAAAGGAAAATCTTGTGGTCATCTGTGGAAGCAACCAAAAGTTAAAGAAAAAGCTTCAGCAGAAATATAAAAACAGAAAAGAGGTAAGGCTTGTCGGTTACACAAAAAAGATGCCTCTTTATCTGAAAGCCTGTGATGTGATCTTTACGAAACCGGGAGGACTGACTTCTACCGAAGCGGCAGTCAGTGGTATCCCAATCGTGCATATCCGGCCGATTCCGGGATGTGAGACGGAAAACAGGAGATTTTTCCGGATGCTTGGAATGAGCGTTTCCGGAAAGACAGCGATTGGTCAGGTGGCAAGCGGTGTGCGTCTGATCCACGATGAAAAAAAAGTAAAACGGATGCTGGAGGCTCAGAAAAGAGAAATAAATCCGGATGCTTCCGAAGAATTGTACTATTTTTTGAACGCAGAGAACCATTCCCCCGCTTCAAGTGTGCAGAGCACTAAGCGGTGAGCAAGTAGCGAAGCGGATTGTGAATGTCCGCTTTACAGAAAATATGAAAAAAATGCACAAATAAGAGCCGAAAAGAATTTGATTTTTGGTTAATCGTTTTGTTATATAACGATTATAATATAGGCGTAACAAGAAAGAACTTAACAAAACCTCTTTGTTGAAGGCTGCTAAGAAATCAGATTTTTGGAGGAAAAGATAAATGAATACTTTAAAAGCTGAAAAAAGAAGCACAGATGAAAAAGCAAAGAAACTAAGAAGAGAAGGATTTGTTACTGGTAACTTATTTGGCAGAGAGATAGAAAATTCTATCATGCTGAAGCTGAGTAAGAAAGATGTAGAGCAGTTGCTCAAAGTAGATAACAAAGGTAGTCAGGTTATGCTGGAAGTAGACGGCAAACAGTATGATGCCCTGATCAAAGACATTCAGTACAATGCAATGGCAAGAAGAGTGGATGAGATTGATTTCCAGGCTCTGGTAAGCAATGAAAAAGTTCATTCCGTTGCAGAAGTCATTCTGGTAAATGCAGAGAAAGTTGCAAGCGGTGTTGTACAGGAAGGTTTAAGTGAGATCGCATACAAAGCATTGCCGGCAGCACTGGTTGATAAAGTAAAAGTAGATGTTGGAAATATGAAAGTCGGCGATACGATCCGTGTAAAGGATCTGGAGATTGCAAAAGATAAAGAGATTGATCTGTCAACCGATCCGGAAGCAGTTGTGGCAACGGTAACAGCCGTACATAATGTTGTACCGGAGACAGAGACAGAAGAGACAGCAGAAGAATAAAATAAAAAGTGGTATAAGAAATAAAAAGCGAAAGGCATCCGTTCTTAAGAATCAGAGAAAATCTGAGGAAAGAACGGATGTTTTTTGCTTGAAAAAGAAGGGAAAAGAGTCCAGATGCTTTTTGAGGGATTGAGGTAGCAAAAAGCAGGCAGCTGTGCTATACTCTTAGCAGGAGAAGAATAGTAGAAAACAAAAATTTCGGTTGGATGGATTTTCTGCTGTGATATAGAAATGGGAAGCTTATTCAATCAAGAGAAAAGGGAAGTGTCAGAAGAACGGAGGAATAAAACATACAATGAACATATTTCAGGGATTTCGAAAGCTGCTGTTCTGTGTAATAGCAGCATGTACGGGAATGGTTGTCGGATATCAGCTGAGCCGTGTACTGTTCGCAAATGTGAGCCTGTGTCTCGGAATCGGTGCAGTCTGTGCGGTGATCCTGGGTATAATGGCTTTTCGGTTTTACCGGGCGGGGCTGTTTCTGGTCTGTGCAGTACTGATGTTTTTTGTTATAAAGACGCTGCTGCACCGGGAAGAATGGTGGGTATATCCGGTTTCATCACTTGCGGCACTGGCAGCAGGCTACAGTGTTTTTCTGCTTGAAAAACCGGCAGAAAATATTTCAGAGACATCGGATGTCACAGAAGAAAAGGGAAAAGATAAGAGAGAGAAAAAAAGTCACAGAAAAAGAGAAGCAGATGAACAGAAGGAACGTCATGCACGTCGCAGACAGGCAAGAAGCTGAAAAACCAGCGTTCTGTGAATATGGTTTTTCAGTACAAAGAGCGTTTCAGGAAGGAGTTTCTTGTGAAATTTGATATGCATTGCCATACAAAAGAGGGATCTTTGGATGGAAAAGTCGAAATTGAAGAATATATTCGCATTTTGAAGGAAAAAGGTTATCAGGGAATGTTGGTATCTGATCATAATTCTTATAATGGTTACAGATACTGGAGAGATCACATCAAAGGAAAAAAGTATACGGACTTCGTAGTGCTGAAGGGAATTGAGTATGATACAAACAATGCAGGACATTTTCTGGTAATTCTGCCGGAAGGTGTAAAGCCGCGTATTTTGGAAATGCGGGGGATGCCGGTAGAATTGCTGACCAGGGTCGTACATGCTTACGGAGGAATTCTCGGACCGGCACATCCGTTTGGAGAGAAATATTTAAGTTTTGGAAGTTCTAAGAAATATCAGCGAAATCCGAAGATCATGCAGGAGTTTGATTTCCTTGAGGCATACAATTCCTGTGAAGTGGAAGAACGGAATCAGGAAGCAAAGAAGGCGGCCAGAAAGTACTTTCTGGCAGAGTTTGGCGGCAGTGATTCTCACAAAGCGGACTGCATTGGAACGGCATATACAGAATTTCGTGAACCGATCCATACAGAATCCGATCTGATCGAGCAAGTGAAACGCAGAGCACCGATCAAGGCAGGCGGCACGTATTATCATGGTACGACCAAAGAAAAAATCGGCAAGGCGAACGATCTGCTGTTGTATTCTTTCTGGGTCTACAACAAAGTGGCCGGTTTTGCCAAATACAACAAACGCAGAAAGCAGCGAAAATATCTTCCGCTTTCCATCAGTGGCGGTCAGGGATTATACGATCCGGCCAGTCAGAAAGTTCCGCATTGAGAATGGCAGTAAACATCCGGTTTTTGACACCAGGATTTTCCAGGTTCAACTGACGCAGAAGCCGTTTGCTGTACTCGCGGCGTGTATGTCCGTCAGCCGGACAGGGACTTTTGGCAACCGGGAGCTGATATTTATGCCAGAATCCGATCACATCCGCTTCATCGACAAAAAACAGCGGACGGATCACAGTCAGATCCATTTGATCTAAATATGTTTTCGGTGGGAACGAGTAAAAGCGTCCTTCATAAAGAAGAGACAGAAGCATAGTCTCGATCACATCATCCTTATGATGTGCGTAGGCGATCTTATTGCAGCCAAGTTCTTTGATGGCAGCATTGAGAGCGCCTTTTCTCATTTTAGCACACAAAGAACATGGGTTGTTTTCACGGCGTTCTTCAAAAATGATCCGGGCAATCTGTGTATCCACGATTTTATAGGGAATTTCAAGCG
Organism: Hominisplanchenecus sp.; assembly: GCF_046967715.1. Taxonomy (NCBI): domain Bacteria; kingdom Bacillati; phylum Bacillota; class Clostridia; order Lachnospirales; family Lachnospiraceae; genus Hominisplanchenecus; species Hominisplanchenecus sp. The sequence continues at coordinate 30,210 of NZ_JBKVNQ010000023.1, read as the reverse complement.
TCCGGCACATTCTTTTGATTGGCTCCAAATCAAGATTCTGGAAACCAAGGTTCACGGTGATGGCAGTCAGATCAAACGCTTTCGGATAAAAGCGTTTCAGGCCATAGAGTGCACACAGAAGCGTCAGGCTGTCTTTTCCTCCGGAAATGCCGACTGCGATGTGGTCGCCTTCGTCGATCATCTGGTAAGTATCGACTGCCTGACGGGTGAGACTTAATAATTTCTGATATTTCATAGCTATACTCCTTCAATATTCGACTGAAATAATATGATATGATGCCAGGGTCAAAAGGTCTAAATCCACATGAGCTTGCTCATAGGTGGATGAAAGACCTTGGGACCCGCCCCTATATGAGCATAAAAGTGGGATGATAATCCCACGATATGCGAATACTGGGGTGCTATGTGCCAGTGGCACATGTTTAGCACCGACCGAAGCGGAGCGTAGAAAGGATTGTTCTGTACTTCTCACTTTCAAAATTCTGGCATCATAGAATAACAAAACCATACCTTATAAATGAGAAAAAGTCAACGATTGCAATTCATATCCAGAGTCGGTATAATAAAATAAATCAGGGAACAAATGGAGAAAAAATGGATGCATCCATTTTTATATCGACAGGTTCTGCTAAATGATAAAAAGCCTGGGGAATGTGTCAGACTATGGAGAAGAAAGGCAGGAGATGAAAATGTGTCAGTATGACAGAGAATCAAAAAAAGCGGAAGAATTTATCAATCACGAGGAGATTCTTGAGACGCTTCGCTATGCGGAAGAAAATAAGCATAATGAAGCTCTGATCGCTCAGATCCTTGAGAAAGCAAAAAAGAGAAAGGGACTGGAACACAGGGAGGCGATGGTGCTTCTGGACTGTGATATCGAGGAGAAAAATCAGGAGATCTACGCTCTTGCAGAGCAGATCAAGAAGGATTTTTACGGCAATCGAATTGTTATGTTCGCACCGCTGTATTTATCAAATTATTGTGTGAATGGATGCGTATACTGTCCATATCATGCAAAGAATAAGCATATCAGCCGCAAAAAGCTGACACAGGAAGAGATCCGAAAAGAAGTGATCGCACTCCAGGATATGGGGCATAAGCGTCTGGCACTGGAGACAGGGGAGGATCCGGTCAACAATCCGATCGAATATGTGCTGGAAAGTATCAAGACGATTTACAGCATCAAACATAAAAACGGAGCGATCCGCCGAGTGAATGTAAACATTGCTGCGACAACGGTGGAAAATTACCGGAAACTGAAAGAGGCAGGAATCGGAACTTATATTCTTTTTCAGGAGACCTATCATAAAGAAAGTTATGAAAAACTGCATCCGACCGGACCGAAGCACAATTACGCTTACCATACTGAGGCGATGGACCGTGCCATGGAGGGGGGGATTGACGATGTAGGCATCGGTGTACTGTTTGGGCTGGAATTGTACCGTTATGAATTTGCAGGGCTTCTGATGCACGCAGAACACCTTGAGGCGGTACATGGTGTGGGACCGCATACGATCAGCGTGCCGCGTATCCGCAGAGCCGATGACATTGATCCGGAAACCTTTGATAATGGCATTGACGATGATACGTTTGCAAAGATTGTGGCATGTATCCGTATTTCTGTTCCGTACACCGGCATGATCGTCTCTACGAGAGAAAGTCAGGCCTGTCGTGAACGGGTGCTGCATCTTGGTGTATCACAGATCAGCGGCGGTTCCAGAACGAGCGTTGGCGGTTATGTAGAACCGGAAGCGGAAGATGATAATTCTGCACAGTTTGATGTCAGTGATAATCGATCCCTGGATGAGGTTGTAAACTGGCTGATGCACCTTGGTTATATTCCGAGTTTCTGTACCGCATGTTATCGCGAAGGAAGAACGGGAGACCGTTTTATGAGCCTGTGCAAGAGCGGTCAGATCCAGAACTGCTGTCATCCGAATGCATTGATGACATTAAAAGAATATCTGATGGATTATGCATCAGAAGATACCAGAAAAATCGGTCTGAAACTGATCGAGAAAGAGATTCCGAATGTACCAAGAGAAAAGACAAGAGAGATACTGGAGTACCACTTAAAAGAGATTGAAGACGGTCAGAGAGATTTTCGTTTTTAATGCAAGAGTGTCGGGAGGAAGAAGCCTATGAGTCTGAATGCAACGCCGGCGTCAGAACGTATCCATATCGGGATTTTCGGCAAACGAAATGCCGGAAAATCAAGCCTGATCAATGCACTGACCGGACAGAATCTGGCAATCGTATCCGATGTTTCCGGGACAACGACAGATCCGGTTTATAAAGCGATGGAGCTTCTGCCGTTAGGTCCGGTGGTAGTGATCGACACGCCGGGAATCGATGATGAAGGTGAGCTTGGAAAGCTTCGCGTAAAGAAAAGTTATCAGGTGTTAAATAAGACAGATATTGTACTCCTTGTGTGCAGTGCAGTTGAGGGGATTACAGAAGAAGAGCAGAAATTACTGAAGCAGATCGAAAAAAAGCAGATACCCTGTATCCTTGTCATGAATAAGGCGGATCTGCTGGAAGAGTGTCAAAAAGGGCAGCAGTTCAAAGAGAGAGCAGAAAATGCTGCATCTGTGAGAGGACAGAAGATTCCGGTATTGTGGGTCAGTGCTGCAAAAAATCTTCAGATCCGTGAACTGAAAGAAAAGATTGCTTCCGGAATAGAACAGAAAAAGCCAGAATATCCTTTGGTAGAAGATCTGCTTGAGATGGGAGATTTTGCAGTCCTAGTTGTGCCGATTGATAAGGCGGCTCCGAAAGGCAGGCTGATCCTGCCGCAACAGCAGACAATTCGCGGCGTGCTGGAAGCAGGTGCAACAGCGGTTGTGGTAAGAGACGATGAGCTTTGGGATACGCTTCAGAATCTCGGAAAAAAGCCAAAGCTTGTAATCACGGACAGTCAGGTGTTTGGCAAAGTGGCAAAAGAAATACCGTCAGATGTAATGTTGACTTCATTTTCCATTCTTTTTGCACGCTACAAAGGCGAGCTGGAAGTACAGGTACGTGGAGCAAAAGCTCTGGATCATCTGAAAAATGGTGATAAAGTGCTGATCTGTGAGGGATGTACGCATCATCGCCAGTGTGGTGACATCGGGACAGAGAAGCTTCCGAACTGGATTCGCAAACACACCGGGCAGGAGATAGAGTTTCATTTTACAAGCGGCACGGAGTTTCCGATGGATCTGTCAGAATACAGAATGATCATTCACTGCGGCGGCTGCATGCTCAACGAGCGGGAAATGAAATACCGGATCGCCTGTGCACAGGATGCTGGTATTCCAATCACCAATTATGGCGTGGCGATCGCTTATATGAATGGGATTTTGAAAAGAAGTGTGGAAGTTTTTCCGGAAATATGGAAAACACTATAGTAATAGAGATAAGTATTTTTTCAAGTCGAACGCACGTGAGACTTGGTGCGTGATTCTGGTCAGCGAAAGCTGACATATTCTTCTTAGAATCACTGCACATTCTACACAAGAAGCAGGTTTCTCGATCTGAGATCCCTGCTTCTTGTTGTTTTTTACCTGTAAATACCGTATACCTGTTTAAGAATGTATCTGGCATACTTACTGTGAGGTGCACGTCTATACATCACATGATATATTTTTCTGTGCACATTTGAGGTATGATTTAGAAACCTGCTTCTTTGAGCACTTTCTCAGCTGCTGCGGTGTCGTTGGTAACACACAGAACAGCGTAGTTTCCGGAAGTCTTGATGATCGCATTGTCCAGGTTCTTTACTTCATCTGCGTTGTAGGAAGAGTAAAGATCGGACTGATTTTTTACACGTGTTTCAAAAAGTCCTTTTACTTCTGAAACATAAGAGCTGTCGCTGCATTTGATGACAACAGCTTCGCATGCAGTAGCACCGGTACCGACGTAAGCAGCACAGGAATCAATTTTGGAAGTGTCTACCAGGTAAGTGGAAGCCAGGATATCTTCGGAAATAGAAGAAAGGGTGTCTCCGCTTGCTGTTTTGGAAAGATCTTCTGCAAGTTTTGCAGGGTCTGCTGTGACTTCTTTGCCGGAACCGCCGCATCCGGTCAGCATGACACCGATCATAGCGATGGTCACAAGAAGTGTGATGAGTTTTTTCATGGTTTCTAATCTCCTTTGCTTTATGTTTTATTAATGTGAGAACAGACTTTCATCTGCCTCAAATAATGTTCCGAAAACGGACAAGCTGAAAAAATCATACCGTTTCGGAAACATGATTTCTGTATGCTCTGCCAGGTTACAGAGAAGCACCGGAAGCAGTTTCACTCTCAGATGCAGTTTCGCTTTCAGAATCACTGGAACTGCTGTCAGCTGTCACATAATGCGTGTGCAGATAATCCAGCCATTTTGCACAGTATTCCGGATACATATGGATACCGTCGCTGGTAGCATCGGCGGCAAGTGCACCGTTTCCGTTGGATAACACTTCGTTTGGATTCAGATAATAATAACCATTGGCACTGCAGATTTCAAGGATAATCTGGTTGACCGTGTCAATGTTAGTGTTGTTTACATAGTCGCCGGTCTGAACTTTGGCTTCCTCCACGTATGGCACGGCACTGACATAAAAAATGGCATTCGGCATCAGTTTGCGGAGTTCTGCAAGACATTTTGTATAATTCTTGCGGAATTCTTCAAAATCCGGATAACCAAGGTCGTTGGTACCGATCATGATGTACATTTTTTTGAAAGAATTGTTTTTCAGTGCCTGCATTACGGTTACATTTCCACTGGCAGTAGATATGTACGGTGTCTCAAAAATATCCGTGCAGTTCATGCCGACACCGGTCAGGAACGTTCCCTGCGTAATGCCGGACTGCATATGGAATCCCTCGACTCTGGAATCACCGATAAATACAGCATCAGAAAAGTAAGAATCATCCACCGGCGTTGCCTGTTTTTTTACAATGCATCTGTCGTCCACAGTAACGGAAGAAGTGGAGGTAGATCCGGCTCCGTTTACAAATGGTGTGACGTTGGCAGGATATTTGGAAGCGGTTTCCGATGAAGTCTCACTTTCTGCCGTAGCTTCGTCCTGATTCTGAAAATCACTGGAAGAGAATATTTTGTTGAGTTGCTCATCTACCTGCTTGTTTATGCCGCCTTTGGAAGCGATATTGATGATCAGACGACCTTCAAAAACAACTAAAAACGCAAAGACAAGCAGGAGCATATTAAGAAAGCGGGCGGTTTTACGCGGCTTTCGTCTTTTCTGCTGTACCATAATGTCCCCTCTTAATCTTAAAGTATAAAGTATTGTAAAATAATAATATTGTCTTTTCTCCTCCTATATTATATAATAAACCCGATAATTGTAAATAGTTTTTTTAGACGGGAGTTTTTAATTATGGTTTTCAGCAGTCTGTTGTTTCTGTTCCGGTTTCTGCCGGCAGTACTGATCCTCTACTATATAGCACCGCGAAAGCTTCGGAATGTCATTCTGTTGCTCTTCAGCCTGTTTTTTTATGCGTGGGGCGAACCGAAGTATGTATTTCTGATGCTTTTTACGATTACCATGGATTTCTTCATCGGAAAAGGGATCGACAAAGCGAAAAAGGAAGGCAATCAAAAAAAGGCGAAGCGTTTTCTTATGACTTCAATCCTTGTGGATCTTTCCATCCTTGGATTTTTTAAATATGCGGACTTCCTCATCGGGACGGTCAATACATTAACCGGTGCGGGAATACCACTGCTTGGGATACCGCTGCCGATCGGTATTTCTTTTTTTACGTTTCAGACAATGTCATACACGATTGATGTATACAAGGGAAGCACGGAGGTTCAGAAAAACTGGATCAAGTATGGCACTTATGTTTCTATGTTTCCGCAGTTGATCGCAGGACCGATCGTGCAGTACAAGACGATCGCAGAGCAGATGGAGCACAGAAAGGAAAATACTTCCGATTTTTCAGAAGGTATTCATCGTTTTATGATCGGACTTGGCAAAAAAGTCCTGATCGCGAACAACATCGGTGCACTCTGGGATGCCATTGCAGTACTTCCGGTCGATGGACTGGCAGCAGGTACGGCATGGCTTGGGGCACTGGCTTATACGTTCCAGATATACTTTGATTTCTCCGGATATTCGGATATGGCGATCGGGCTTGGAAAGATGTTCGGTTTCCATTTCCTTGAGAACTTCAATTATCCGTATATTTCAAAGAGTATCACGGAATTCTGGAGAAGATGGCATATTTCCTTAAGTTCCTGGTTTAAAGAATACGTTTACATTCCGCTTGGCGGCAACCGCTGCAAGATCGCAAAGCAGATCCGCAACATTCTGGTTGTCTGGATGCTGACCGGAATCTGGCACGGGGCGAACTGGAATTATGTTCTCTGGGGCTGCTACTACGGAGCACTTCTGCTGATCGAAAAGCTGGTGCTGAAAAAGGTGCTGAACCGTCTTCCTGGAATCATTCAGCGGATTTACACCATGTTTTTTGTGGTGATCGGCTGGATCATTTTCAAATGCGAAGATATGGCATATGGGATCTCGTATCTGAAAGCCATGTTTGGCGGATTCAGACAGGGCCTGTGGAATAACGAGACACTTTACCTGCTTGGTAATTATGCCGTCCTGTTTGTTCTGGCGATCCTCGGTTCGACGATGTTGCCAAAGAAAGCAGCCGGCGTTGTGCTTGGCGGCAGAAAGCGGACCTGGGCGGAAAATGTGATCTACATTGCATTTTATGCGGTGATCTTCTTTGTGTCAGTCGCTTATCTGGTAGATGCAACGTACAATCCGTTTTTATATTTTAGATTTTAATGATGTTTATAGAATTGTGAGAGTACGAAGTACGGAACAATTCGTAGGCATCTTTGTACATTAACATAACATCTTTAAACAGGGAAACAGAATGGAGAGAATATATGACTACAAAAAAGCAGAATATAGCAGTGATCGCTGTGTTTCTGTGCATGGTCTTCGGAATGACAATCTGGACGATGGTCACGCCTTCCAGAGAATTTTCGGAGAGGGAGAACAGAGCACTGGCACAGATGCCGGAAGCATCGGTTGAAAGCTGCTTTTCCGGAAAATTTGAAAAAGATTTTGAAACGTATCTGACGGATCAGTTCCCGATGCGGGATGGCTGGATCAGTGCAAAGACTGCGATCGAGAAGGCAACTTTTAAAACAGAGAGCAAGGATATATATTTTGCAGACGATGATTATCTGATCGAGGCACATTCCAAAAGCTTTACGGCACCGAGTGCAAATGCCAATATCGGTTACCTGAAGAATTTCATGGAAACGTGTGTGGAAACATACGGCAAAGACCATGCAACAGCGATGGTTGTGCCGAATGCAGTGGACATTCTGAGAGATCATCTGCCGAAATATGCATCTCCGTACGATGAAGAAGTCTACCTTCAGAAAGTTGCGGATGCAATGCCGGAAGGCACCTGGTTTGACAGCGGAAGTGTTCTGCGTGAGCATAAGAATATTCAGCTTTATTACCGCACAGACCACCACTGGACCACGGAAGCAGCATATTATGTGTATGCGGCATGGGCAGAAGAAAAGGGACTTTCTCCGCTTGCACTGTCTGATTATAAAAAGAAGACGCTCACAGATGGATTCTTCGGCACGGTTGATGCCAAGGTCGGCGGACGCAACCGCAGCGATACGATTCATGTTTATATTCCGAAGAAAAAGGAAAAATATCAGGTAAATTATGTGGCGAAAAACGAGACGGCAGATGATATTTATCAGTATGATTATCTGAAAATAAGAGACAAATACAGCGTTTATTTTGGCGGAAATCAGAGTCTGGTGGAAGTAAAGACAGACAGCAAGAGCAAACGGAAGCTTCTGGTCGTGCAGGATTCTTACGCACACTGTTTTATTCCGTTTACGCTGCATGATTTTAAAGAAGTCGATTTTGTGGATCTTCGCTATTACAGCGAAAGTCTCAAAGAATATATGGAAAAGGGCGATTATACGGATGTTCTGTTTCTGTATAATGCGGCCGGATTTGCAGAGGACAACAGTCTGATCAAACTTGGAAACTGAAAACGGGGTAAAAAAGACAGGAGGAAATGGCATGAGCTATGCAGATAAAGTATTTAAGGGAATGTGCAGAGATATTCTGGATAACGGAGTGAGCACAGAAGGAGAAAAGGTGCGTCCGGTCTGGGAGGACACGAATGAGTCGGCGTACACGATCAAGAAATTCGGCGTGGTTAACCGTTACGATCTGCGAAAAGAATTTCCGGCACTGACGCTTCGAAGAACGGCATTGAAAAGTGCGTTTGATGAACTTCTGTGGATCTGGCAGAAAAAGTCCAACAATGTGCATGACCTGAATTCTCACATCTGGGACGCATGGGCAGATGAGGACGGCTCGATCGGAAAGGCTTACGGCTATCAGCTCGGCGTGAAGCATCAGTACAAAGAAGGCGAGATGGATCAGGTGGACCGTGTAATCTACGATCTGAAGAATAATCCGTACAGCCGCCGGATCATGACCAATATTTATGTGCATCAGGATCTGCATGAGATGAATCTTTATCCTTGTGCCTACAGCATGACGTTCAATGTGACACAGAAAAAGGGCGAGGATAAGCTGACGCTCAATGCCATTTTAAACCAGAGATCGAACGATGTGCTGACGGCAAACAACTGGAATGTGGCACAGTATGCCCTGCTTGTGCATATGCTGGCACAGGTGTGTGATATGTACGTCGGCGAGCTGGTGCATGTGATCGCAGATGCCCATATTTATGACCGACATATTCCGCTGATCAAGGAACTGATCACAAGAGAAGAGCATCCGGCTCCGAAAGTATGGCTGAACCCGGAGAAAAAAGATTTCTATGAATTTACCGTGGATGATCTGCATGTAGAAGATTACGTAACCGGACCGCAGATCAAACATATACCGGTTGCAGTGTAAAAGCTGGCATGACAGAATACATTTACCGGATAAAAAAGTGTAAAGAATGAGAAAAGAGGAGGATAAGTAAGATGAATTTGATTGCTGCTGTGGATAAGAACTGGGCGATCGGCAAGAACAATGAACTGCTGGTCAGTATTCCGAACGATATGAAGATGTTCCGTCAGATGACAACCGGAAAAGTAGTTGTGATGGGCAGAAAGACACTGGAGAGTTTTCCGAACGGACTGCCGCTCAAAAACAGAGTTAACATTGTCCTGACAAAAAATCAGAATTATCAGGTCAAAGGTGCCATCATCGTGCACAGTGTCGAGGAAGTGCTGGAAGAGCTGAAAAAATATGACAGTGAGGATGTCTATGTGATCGGCGGAGAGCAGATCTACCGTCAGATGCTTCCATACTGCGATACGGCTCATATGACAAAGATTGACCATGCATATGAGGCTGATGCTTATTTTCCAAATTTGGATGAGAAGGAAGAATGGAAAATCACGGCGACGAGCGATGAGCAGACGTATTTTGATCTGGAATATTATTTTGTGAAATATGAAAAACAGGTACAGTGAAGTCAAGTCGAACATACGTGAGACTTGGTATGCGATTTTGGTCAGCTTTGCTGACATTAGGGAGGTCTGATTTATGTACAGAGAACATACAAAAGTGGTAAAGATCGGCAACCGGGTGATCGGAGGCGGAAATCCGATCCTGATCCAGTCTATGACAAATACAAAAACAGAAGATGTGCGGGCAACTGTGGCACAGATCCAGTCTTTGACTGCAGCAGGATGCGATATTATAAGATGTGCAGTTCCGACACAGGAAGCTGCGAGTGCATTGAAAGAGATCAAAAAGCAGATTACGATCCCACTGGTAGCGGATATTCATTTTGACTATAAACTGGCGATCGCAGCGATCGAAAACGGTGCCGACAAGATCCGCATCAATCCGGGAAATATCGGCAGCAGGGAGCGTGTGCAGGCTGTAGTTGATGCGGCCAAAGAGCGAAACATTCCGATTCGTGTCGGTGTAAACAGTGGTTCTCTGGAAAAAGACCTGGTGAAAAAATACGGCGGCGTGACGGCAGAAGGGATCGTGGAGAGTGCCCTGGATAAGGTGCATATGATCGAAGATATGGGCTATGACAATCTGGTCATCAGCATCAAATCTTCCGATGTACTGATGTGTGCAAAAGCACATGAGCTGATCGCACCAAAGACCGGTCATCCGCTCCATGTCGGTATCACAGAGTCCGGAACAGTTTTATCCGGAAACATCAAATCCGCTGTCGGACTTGGTATCATTCTTTCGCAGGGCATCGGTGATACGATCCGTGTATCTCTGACCGGAGACCCGAAAGAAGAGATCAAATCTGCCAAGCTGATCCTGCGTACGCTGGGGCTGCGAAAAGGAGGCATTGAGGTTGTGTCCTGTCCGACCTGCGGACGTACACAGATCGATCTGATCGGTCTGGCAAACAAAGTTGAAAATATGGTAGAAGATATTCCACTGGATATCAAAGTTGCGGTCATGGGCTGCGTGGTAAACGGACCTGGCGAAGCGAAAGAAGCGGATATCGGGATCGCCGGCGGAAAAGGCGAAGGTCTTTTGATCAGGAAGGGGGAAGTGGTGAAGAAAGTGCCTGAGAGTGAACTTCTGGATGCTCTCAGAGAAGAGCTTCTTCACTGGAATGAGATTCATGCCTAAAGAGTTTTTTGATGTATTTCCGACTTTAAAGGTAAATGATAACTTAAGAGGATTACTTTCTCAGGCGACGGTTACGAGAGTAACCGTCACTTCTGCAAGAGACAGAATGAGGGTATATCTGGAAAGCCCGAGGCTTCTGTACTGGCAGTCCGTGCAGGATACGGAGCATGAGATACGAAGACAGATTTTTGGCAATGCATCGATGGACGTAAAGATCATTGTCAAATTTCAGTTATCCAGACAATATACGCCAAGAACGCTGATGCAGGAGTATGAGAGCAGTATTCTATCTGAAATCAGAGATTATAATATCTTCCTTTACAGCATCCTGCGTCAGGCAGAATGTACTTTCACAGCGGACGATGAGATGACGCTGACCATCGAAAAGAATGTGATAGCGGAAGAGCGTCTTGAAGAGCTTTTGCAGATCTTGGAGAAAATTTTCTGCGAACGCTGCGGCATGCATTTTAAGGTGCAGACTGTTTTCAAAGAGCCGGTGGAGAGCAAGTCGCATAAAAACAGCGAGCTGCGTATTCAGCAGGAAGTCGATGCGATCCTGCAAAATGCCGTGCTTGGTAATCCGGAAGAGCCTCAGAATCTGCCGGAAGAAAACGGACAGGTGGAGGCTGCAAAAGCGGAAGAAAAGACAGAAACGGCGAAAAAAGAAAAAGCAAAACCGGAAAAGAAAAACGACGGAAAGAGCGAGAAAAAAGTCGAGAAACAAGCAGCAGATATGCCAAAAAGCAGAGGAAATTTCCAGGGAAAAGGAGGATTCCGTTCCGGATTTTCCAGAGGAGACGGATCTCGCAGCGTGCGTCGCTCGGACAATCCGGATGTGCTTTACGGACGTGACTTTGAAAGTGAATCTCTGGCGATCGAGCAGATCCAGGGAGAGATGGGTGAAGTGACGATCCGCGGACAGGTACAGACGCTGGAGACGCGTGACATCCGTAATAATAAAACAATTATTATGATGGAAGTGACCGACTTTACAGATACCATTGTGATCAAGATTTTTGCACAGACAGAGCAGGTGCCGGAGATTTTAAAAGATATCAAAACCGGTGCGTTTCTGAAAATCCGCGGCGTGACGACAATCGACCGGTTTGACGGACAGCTCAGTATCGGTTCGGTGTTTGGTATCAAAAAAATCCAGGATTTCCGCAAACAGAGGGTGGACACCTGGCCGGAGAAACGTGTGGAACTGCACTGTCACACAAAAATGAGTGATATGGATGGCGTTTCCGATGTAAAAGACATCATAAACCGGGCAAAATCCTGGGGACATAAGGCGATCGCCATCACAGATCACGGTGTTGTGCAGGCTTTCCCGGATGCGAACCACGCGGTTTCGCCGGATGAGGACTTTAAGATTATTTACGGATGTGAGGCTTATCTGGTGGATGACCTGCAGGACCTCGTTGTCAATTCCAGAAATCAAAGCCTGGAGGATGCCTATGTAGTCTTCGACCTGGAGACAACCGGTTTCAGTACGGTGGCAAACAAGATCATCGAGATCGGTGCCGTCAAAGTGGTAAATGGTAAGATCACGGATAAATTCAGCACCTTTGTCAACCCGGAAGTGCCGATCCCGTATCGGATCGAGGAGCTGACCAGCATCAACGACAACATGGTGCTCGACGCTCCGACAATCGAAGAAATCCTGCCGAAGTTCCTGGAATTTTCGGAAGGATGCGTGATGGTCGCACACAATGCATCGTTTGACATGGGATTTATCGAAGCAAACTGCAAACGGCAGGGCATTGAAAAAGAATTTACGGTTGTCGATACCGTAGCACTTGCAAGAGTGTTGATGCCGCAGCTGAACCGTTTTAAGCTGGATACGGTTGCAAAGGCACTGAAAGTATCACTGGAGAACCATCATCGAGCCGTTGATGATGCCGGATGTACGGCAGAGATTTTTGTGAAATTTATTGAAATGCTTCAGCAGAGAGATATTACAACGCTGGATGGAGTCAATGAGCTGGGGCGTACTTCCGTGGATAAGATCCGCAAGAGTCCGTCGCACCATGCAATTTTGCTGGCGACAAACGATCTTGGACGTATCAATCTCTACCGCCTGGTTTCCTGTTCACATTTGAAATATTATAACCGAAGACCGCTGATCCCGAAGAGCGAATTTGTGCGTCACAGAGAGGGACTATTGCTTGGTTCTGCCTGTGAAGCGGGCGAACTGTATCAGGCTGTGTTAAACCATCGCTCGGATCAGGAGATCGCAAGGCTGGTCAATTTCTATGATTATCTGGAGATCCAGCCGATCGGCAACAATGCTTTTATGCTTCGAAGCGACAAGACCGATGTGGAGACGATCGAAGATCTTCAGGAGATCAACCGCAAGATCGTAAAACTCGGAGAACAGTTCAACAAAATGGTCGTGGCGACCTGCGATGTGCATTTCTTAAATCCGGAGGATGAAGTTTACCGCCGCATTATTATGGCGGGCAAAGGATTTACCGATGCCGACGAACAGGCACCGCTTTACCTGCGTACCACAGAAGAGATGCTCAAAGAGTTTGAATATCTTGGCAGTGAAAAAGCAGAAGAGGTCGTGATCACAAACCCGAACAAGATCGCCGATATGTGCGAAAAAATATCGCCGGTAAGACCAGATAAATGTCCGCCGGTCATCCCGGATTCGGACAAAAGTCTGCGTGAGATCTGCTACAACCGTGCCCATGAGATTTATGGCGAGGATCTTCCGGAAGTCGTTGTCGAGCGACTGGAGAGAGAGTTGAACTCCATCATTTCCAATGGGTTTGCCGTTATGTACATCATCGCACAGAAACTGGTGTGGAAGTCGAACGAGGACGGCTATCTGGTAGGATCACGAGGTTCGGTCGGATCTTCGTTCGTAGCGACGATGGCGGGGATCACCGAGGTAAATCCGCTGCGTCCGCATTATTATTGTGAGAAATGCCACTACAGCGATTTTGATTCCGAGGATGTGAAAGCCTATGCAGGAAGAGCCGGATGTGACATGCCGGATAAGACCTGCCCGGTCTGCGGAGCGAAGCTTCGAAAAGAAGGATTTGATATTCCATTTGAAACATTCCTTGGATTTAAGGGAAACAAAGAGCCGGATATCGACCTGAATTTCTCCGGTGATTATCAGGGAAATGCTCACCGCTATACCGAGGTTATTTTCGGAAAAGGCCAGACTTACCGTGCCGGAACAATCGGTACGCTTGCCGAGAAGACGGCATTTGGTTACGTGAAAAATTATTACGAAGAACGCGGCGAGCGGAAGCGTACCTGCGAGATCAACCGTATCGTAAAAGGATGTACCGGCGTGCGAAGGACAACGGGGCAGCATCCGGGCGGTATTATCGTTCTGCCTCTTGGCGAGGAGATTGATTCGTTCACACCGGTGCAGCACCCGGCAAACGATATGACAACGGATATTATAACGACACATTTTGACTACCATTCCATCGACCACAACCTCTTGAAGCTCGATATTCTCGGACACGATGATCCGACGATGATCCGTATGCTGGAGGATTTAACAGACATCAATGCACAGGACATTCCGCTGGACAATAAAGAAGTCATGTCGCTTTTTGTCAGCACGGAGGCACTTGGCGTTACACCGGAGCAGCTTGGAGGATGTCCGCTCGGTTCGCTTGGTATTCCGGAGTTTGGAACCGATTTCGTTATCCAGATGCTTGTGGATACCAAACCGCAGAGCTTTTCAGATCTGGTCCGCATTTCCGGTCTGTCCCATGGAACAGACGTATGGCTTGGAAATGCACAGACCCTGATCGAAGAAGGCAAGGCAACCATTTCCACGGCAATCTGTACACGAGATGACATCATGACTTATCTGATCGGAAAAGGGCTGGACAGCGAGCAGTCCTTCACGATCATGGAGAGCGTGCGAAAGGGGAAAGGACTGAAACCGGAGTGGGAAGAGGAGATGCTGGCACACGATGTGCCGGACTGGTATATCTGGTCGTGCAAAAAGATCAAATACATGTTCCCGAAAGCACATGCGGCAGCTTATGTTATGATGGCATTCCGCATTGCCTGGTACAAGATTTTTTATCCGCTGGCATATTATGCGGCATATTTCAGTATACGAGCTTCTGCATTCAGCTATGAGCTGATGTGTCAGGGACAGGAAAAACTGCTTCACTACATGGACGAATATCGCAAAAAAGGCGATGCACTCTCCAAAAAAGAGCAGGATTCCATGAAAGACATGAAGATCGTGCAGGAAATGTATGCCAGAGGTTATGATTTTATGCCACTCGATCTCTATCAGGCAGATGCGAGACGTTTTAAGATCATCGACGGTAAGTTGATGCCGGCGTTAAGTACGATCGAAGGTCTTGGAGAGAAGGCTGCGGATGCCGTTATGGATGCGGCAAAAGAAGGAAAATTTTTATCAAAAGATGATTTCAGAGACCGGACAAAAGTCAGCAAGACAGTCATCGACCTGATGGATGATCTGGGAATTCTGGGCGATCTGCCAGAGAGCAACCAGCTGTCGCTGTTTGACCTGGTAGGATAGATAAGGAGAAAAAAAGAATGAGCGAAGCAATCGTTACCCTGAAAAAGGGCGAAGGAAGAATGTTGAAATCAGGAGGACTGTGGATCTTTGACAATGAGATCGCAAGTATCCTCGGAAGCTTTGAGGACGGAGATATCGTGGCAGTACATGATTTTGACGGCTACGGACTTGGCAAAGGCTTTATCAACCGCAATTCCAAAATCCGTGTGCGGATGATGACAAGAAACCGTCATCAGGAGATTGATGAGGCATTTCTGAAGATGCGTGTGCAGGAGGCATGGGATTACCGCAAAAAAGTCAGCGATACCGGAAGCTGCCGTGTGATCTTCGGCGAGGCAGACTTTCTGCCGGGACTGGTGATAGATAAATTTTCCGATGTGCTGGTCGTACAGTCCCTGGCACTTGGCATTGACCGCCTGAAAGATCAGATCGTGGAGCTGCTAAAAGAAGTCCTGGCAGCAGACGGCATCAAGATCCGCGGTGTCTATGAGCGAAGCGATGCAAAAGTACGCCGTCAGGAAGGCATGGAGCTGTACAAGGGATTTATCGGAGAATCGTTTGATACCAACGTGGAGATCGAA
The DNA here is from genome assembly GCF_046967715.1 of Hominisplanchenecus sp. Taxonomy (NCBI): domain Bacteria; kingdom Bacillati; phylum Bacillota; class Clostridia; order Lachnospirales; family Lachnospiraceae; genus Hominisplanchenecus; species Hominisplanchenecus sp. The sequence continues at coordinate 14,477 of NZ_JBKVNQ010000023.1, read as the reverse complement.
GAAAACGGTGTCCGCTACATGGTCGATATCAAAGACGGACAGAAAACAGGATTCTTCCTCGATCAGAAATACAACCGAAAAGCGATCCAGCATCTCTGCAAAGATGCAAAAGTGCTCGACTGCTTTACACACACCGGATCCTTTGCCTTAAATGCCGGATACGGCGGGGCAAAAGAAGTGACCGGAGTTGATGCTTCTGAACTTGCCGTAGAGCAGGCAATACTGAACTCCAAGTTAAACGGCATGGAGGACCGCGTGAAATTTATCTGCCGAGATGTCTTTGAGCTTCTCCCGGAACTGGAAGAAAAAGGGGAGAAATTCGATGTGGTCATCCTCGATCCGCCGGCTTTCACCAAGTCCAGAAATTCCGTGAAAAATGCCGTGAAAGGCTACCGTGAGATCAACCTGCGTGCGATGAAATTGGTGCGTGACGGAGGTTTCCTGGCAACATGTTCCTGCTCACACTTTATGACCTATGAACTGTTCACACAGACCATCCATCAGGCGGCAAGAAATGTCCACAAACGCCTGCGTCAGGTCGAGTACCGCACCCAGGCACCGGATCACCCGATTTTGTGGGCGGCAGAAGAGTCCTATTATCTGAAGTTTTATGTGTTCCAGGTGGTGGATGAGAAGTGATTTTGTAAAATAGTCACGCCATAATGATTCGAAAACAATCCAAATGGGAAAATCCTGGCAGCATGTTAAGTGAAATCCGCCGAAGACGATATTCTCAAATTAAAGTAATGAAAACAGACTCCTGTATCAAGAAAGAATACAGGAGTCTGTTTTTTGGCAGAGTGGAAAAAAGGATTGACGTTGCAGCCTCGTCTGTTCTATACTAGAGGACAGAGAAATCAGATGATTAAATGCGGTTTTCAGGCTGCATTTCAGGAGGAATAAAGATGGAAAAGATCATTTTGACCGGCGACAGACCGACCGGCAGACTTCACGTAGGACATTATGTTGGATCTCTGAAACGCAGAGTTGAGCTGCAGAATTCCGGAGAGTACGACAAGATTTTTATCATGATTGCAGATGCACAGGCACTGACGGACAATGCAGACAATCCGGAGAAGATCCGTCAGAATATTATTGAGGTAGCACTGGATTATCTTTCCTGCGGACTGGATCCGGAAAAATGTACGATTTTTATTCAGTCACAGGTTCCGGAGCTGGCAGAGCTCTCCTTTTTCTATATGAATCTGGTTACTGTTTCCAGACTGCAGAGAAACCCAACCGTTAAGACTGAGATTCAGATGCGTAATTTTGAGACAAGCATCCCGGTAGGATTTTTCACCTACCCGATCAGCCAGGCATCCGATATCACAGCTTTCAAGGCAACGACTGTTCCGGTAGGAGAAGACCAGCTGCCGATGATCGAGCAGGCAAGAGAGATCGTCCGCAAATTCAACAGCGTATACGGCGAGACACTGGTAGAGCCGACCGCACTGATCCCGGAGAATGAAGTATGCTGCCGCCTGCCAGGTACGGACGGTAAGGCGAAGATGAGCAAGTCTCTTGGCAATTGCATCTATCTGTCCGATACAGAAGAAGAAGTTCGCCAGAAGATCATGAGTATGTACACTGATCCGAACCATATCAAAGTGTCTGATCCGGGTAGCGTAGAAGGAAACGCAGTCTTTACTTATTTGGATGCATTCAGCAGACCGGAACATTTTGAGCGTTACCTGCCGGACTATAAAAATCTGGATGAGCTGAAAGCACATTATCAGAGGGGCGGACTTGGAGATGTAAAAGTAAAACGTTTCCTCAATGCTGTGATGCAGGAAGAGCTGGGACCGATCCGTGCAAAAAGAAAAGAGCTGGAACAGCACATTCCGGAGATCTATGAGATCCTGAAAAAAGGAAGCGAAGAAGCAAGAAAAGCAGCAGCAGAAACGATGGCTGAAGTGAAGCGTGCGATGCGTATCAATTATTTTGAAGATGCAGCACTGATCCAGGAACAGTCAGAGCGTTTTGCAGCTAAACATGAGAAATAAATATCAGAAATCAGGCAGATTCTTTTTCTTTTGACACAGGAAATGTGACCGTAAAAGAAGTACCGAGATTTTTGGCACTGACCACCGTGATCTTACCACGGTGGTTTTTTGCTATGGTCTGAGCGATGGCAAGACCAAGTCCATAACCGCCGTCCGTGCGGGCTCGCGATTTGTCGGTGCGGTAAAAGCGTTCAAACAGATGTGGCAGGTCTTCTTCCGGGATGGCCTTTCCGGTATTGTGGACAGTCAGCTTTATTTTTTCGTTTTCAGATGTCAGGGTGACGGTAACTTTTTTATCTGAACTGCCCGATTTTTCAAGAACATCTGCAATGCCGGCATATTTGCAGGCATTATCCAGCAAAATGGCAACCAGCTGTCGAATCTGTGGAGCATCACCGGATATGAAAATATCATCAGAAATTTCATCTTCTATCATGACACCCTGCTCAAAGGCAACCGGCTCAAAAGTTAAAAGACAGCCAAGGATCAGGTCACTGAACGAAAACGTGCTGTAGAGCATTGGCGTGGATTTCGCATCGGAACGGGCCAGAAAGAGCAGATTTTCTACAAGCTTTTTCATACGGCCGGCTTCTTCCTGCGTGCTTTCCACCCACTGGAGTTCATCGCGGATCGTGGCATCTTTGTGTGAGAGCAGAATCCGAAGGTTTGCGAGAATTACAGTCAGCGGTGTTTTCAGCTCATGGGAAGCATCAGCGATAAACTGATTCTGCTGTTCCCAGGCCTTTTCGACCGGTTTTAATGCCCAGCGTGCCAGAAAAATGCTGACCAGAAGAAAACAGAGCAGAAAAAGCAGAAGCATCATGACGCACTGAATGACAAGCTCGCCAAGAGCACGTGTTTCCTGGACCGTATCGGCAAAGGCGATTTTTGTGCCTTCCGGTGTATTCTGCTTGATAAAACGCAGCTTCAGATTTGAAAGATACCCCTGATCTTCGGAAACAGCAAATGCGGCACTTACGGCAGCTTCGGAAAGCGTATCCGTTACGGTATAGGAGCCGCTGGAGTTGGTGTCCGTGATCTCGTTGTTTTCATCAAGAGTGACCAGAAAAACCGGGGTCGAGTTAAATGCCGGATTGCGTCCGCCTGGACCGAAATCAAGACTTGGAGAATGCGGTTTCGTGTCATTTTCCGGCGGCTCCTTTGAGCGTGGGCTGTCCAGCATCTGCCGCATTGCTATTTCACTTTCTGCACGAAAAGCGTGTACACGGGTGAAACAGAACATGCCAAGCACCACACAGAGAATCACGGCAACCAGGGACATGTTGATGATCACAAATTTGCGACGCAGTTTTTTGATCATGATGTTTCCTCACTTTCCAGCCGGTAGCCGACTTTGCGGACGGTTCCAATCGTGACTTTCGAATCCAGATAGTGGAATTTCTTGCGTAAGAACGAAATATAAGCCTCCACATTGTTGCTTTCGGCAGCAGACTCTGCACCCCAGACTTTGACGATCAGCGTTTCCTTTGAAATCAGGATCTTCGGATTAGACATCAGGATTTTGAGGATTTCAAATTCCTTATATCCAAGATGAATGGATTTGTTTTTGCAGGAAAGGTCGTTGCTGGAGAGATTGAGCGTCAGATCATCAAACGTCAGTTCTTCCAGAATCACCTCACCCTGACGTCTTGAGAGGGCACGGATCCTTGCAAGAAGTTCTTCCGGGACAAATGGTTTTGTCATATAGTCATCCGCACCGCTGTCGAGGCCTGTGATCTTGTTTTTTACATCGTCAAGAGCCGTCAGCATGATGACCGGTGTGGAAATTTTGGACTCCCGCAGATGATGTACGACCTCAAAACCATCCATGCCGGGAAGCATCACATCCAGCACGATCACATCGTAATCGCCGGAAGAAGCATAGGCAAGCCCGTCCCGGCCATCGTAAACAATATCTGCCTGATATCTGGCTTCCTGCATAATCTGCCCCAGTGCATCCGCCAGCCGCTTTTCATCCTCTATAATTAAAATCTGCATAAAATCGCCTCCTGTGTATAAAAGATCAGACATTGCAAACAGTGCCTGCGAATGAATATTATAATTGATGATGCCATACGAATTGCTCTGTACTGCGTACTTGCGAAATTCTGTAACCCTGGCATCATCAGTATAGCATAAAAAACTGAAAACAGGCTGAAATATATCACAGTCAGATATTTGATCAAATCAGGCAAGTTCCCTGCTTTCATTGAGAGTATCCGCTTGACTCTCCGACTAAAATATGTTCGACTTAAACTTCGTGACATGAACGAAAATTTCGTTTACAATAGATTTCAGGTCCGCACAAGGAACAAAGCAAACAAGTTCAGATATCATACACAGCGACTGATCATCAGATAAAACCCAAAATAAAATAGAAGAAAAGAGGAAGAAGCATATGAAATCATTAGTGATCGCAGAAAAACCTTCTGTGGGAAGAGATATTGCAAGAGTTTTACATTGCAGCAAAAACATTCCGGGAGCACTCGAGGGGGACAAGTACATTGTAACCTGGGCACTGGGACATCTGGTGACGCTTGCAGATCCGGAAGAATACGATAAAAAATACAGCAAATGGGACATGGAAACACTGCCGATGATGCCGGAAAAAATGCAGCTTGTTGTTATCAGACAGACGGCAAAGCAATATGGGCTGGTGAAAAAGCAGCTGTTCCGCAAGGATGTAAATCAGATTATCATTGCGACCGATGCCGGAAGAGAAGGAGAGTTGGTAGCACGCTGGATCCTGGAAAAATCAGAATGCAAAAAGCCGATCAAACGTCTGTGGATCTCCTCAGTCACAGACAAAGCCATCCGCGAAGGATTTGCAAACCTGCGTGACGGCAGAGCGTACAACAATCTTTACCATGCGGCAAAAGCCAGGGCAGAAGCGGACTGGCTGGTCGGCATCAACGCTACCAGAGCGATGACCTGCAAATACAATGCACAGTTGTCCTGCGGCCGTGTCCAGACACCGACGCTTGCGATGGTGGCACACCGCGAGAAAGAGATCCGCAGTTTTGTACCGAAGGAATATTATGGCATGCAGATTTTATCCGGCGGCGTGCGTTTCACCTGGAAAGATGCAAAAAGCTCCGGTTACTGCACATTTCAGAAACAGAGAATGGATGAAATTGAGAAAAAAGTAAAAGCAGAGATCAAAAGCGGCAAAAAAATGATCATCAAAGAGGTGAAAACAACAGCAAAGAAAACATTTGCACCGGGGCTTTATGATCTGACGGAGCTGCAAAGAGATGCCAACAAACGTTTTGGATATTCGGCAAAAGAGACCTTAAATATCATGCAGCGTCTCTATGAAAGCCATAAAGTGCTGACCTATCCGCGAACCGATTCCAGATATATCACAACCGATGTGGCAGATACCTTAAAAGAACGTTTAAAGGCATGCAGCGTCGGACCTTACCGTAAACTGGCAGGAAGCCTTTCCATGCGTCCAATCCGCAAAAATGCTTCTTTTGTGGACAATAAAAAAGTGACGGATCACCATGCGATCATTCCGACCGAGCAGTTTGTGGATCTGCAGACGATGACGAACGAAGAGCGTAAGGTCTATGATCTGGTAGTACGTAGATTCCTGGCAGTACTGCTTCCGGCATTTGAGTATGATCAGACCGTATTTACCGGCGGGCTGGCAGGAGAGAGTTTTACGGCAAAAGGTAAGATTGTGAAGAGCCAGGGCTGGAAAGAAGCCTATGAAAATCTTGAAACGGATGAAGAATGGGAAGAAGCGGACGATTTGGCAGCGGCACCGAAAGAACAGACGCTGCCGTCCGTGAAAAAGGGCAATAGTATGCCGGTCGCAAAAGTGACAGTTACAACCGGAAAGACAACGCCGCCGGCTTATTTTACGGAGGCAACGCTGCTCTCCGCCATGGAAAATCCGGTCCGCTACATGGAAAGCAAAGATGCAAAAGCGGCAAAAACACTGGGCGAGACGGGCGGACTTGGTACGGTAGCGACAAGAGCCGATATCATTGATAAATTGTTTAACTCTTTCCTGATGGAGAAAAAGGGAAATGAGATCCATGTGACCGGAAAAGGAAAACAGCTGCTGGAGCTGGTTCCGTCCGAACTGAAGAAACCGGAGCTGACGGCAGCCTGGGAAATGAAACTTTCCGGCATTGCAAAAGGAAACTTACAGGAAAAAGCATTTATTGAAGAAATCAGCGATTATACCGAAGAACTGATCCGTGAGATCAAGGCAGGCACACAGACCTTCCGCCACGATAACCTGACCAACAAGAAATGCCCGCAGTGCGGCAAAAGGCTGCTTGCGGTCAATGGAAAGAACAGCAAAATGCTGGTATGTCAGGACAGGGAATGCGGCTATCGGGAAACTCTTTCCAGAACATCCAATGCGAGATGCCCGAAATGCCATAAAAAGATGGAACTGTACGGAAAAGGAGAAGATCAGACATTTATCTGCAAATGCGGATACAAAGAGAAACTTTCAGCATTTAAAAACCGAAGAGAAAAGGAAGGAGCAGGTGTCAGCAAACGGGATGTGCAGAGTTATCTGAAAAAACAGCAAAAAGAAGCCGCCGAACCGTTAAATAACGCGTTTGCGGCGGCTTTTGCCAAACTGGACATCAAATAGAAGCCAGAGTGCCTGTAAGCGGATGCGGATGTTTTATCCGATCAGCTGCAGGATCATTCCGGCGATCACAGCGATCAGATAGAGAATACCGGTAATGGCAAAACATTCTTTTTTATTCCGACTGGTCTTAAACAAGACTACAAGTCCAATCCCGGCACCGGTGCACAGACCGGCAACGGCAGAACCAAAACTGATCGCACCTTCCAGGAAGAGCTGCGTGATCAGGATAGAAGCTGCACAGTTCGGAATCAGCCCAAGCAGTGCAGTCAGAAACGGCTGGAAGACAGTCCCGCCAAGCAGGGCTTTCGAGAGTGATTCCAGCCCGATCCCTTCGAGCAGAAGATTCAGAACGGCATTGAACACAAGGATAAAAGCAAAAAGCTTTAACGTGTGATTCAGTGCCGGCCTTATAATACCGTGATGATCGTGACATCCGCAGTGGTCACAGAGATCCTCGACGTGTTTCTGAGGATGTCTCCATCTGTTCCAGATAAAATCAACCAGATATCCGGCAGGAATGGCGATGATCAGTTTGGCGAGCAGAAGCTTTCCGACCACACCGGCCCGATCCGGATGTGCAAGAAGGATCAGGATCGCTTCATCCGAAGTGGATAAGTATACAGCAATCAAGGTTCCGACTGTGACAATGCCTCCGCAGTAAAGGCTTGAGATCAGAGTGGAAAATCCACACTGAGGGATGCAGCCAAGCAGGGATGCGATGGCCGGTCCGCCTTTTTTGTGCTGAAAGAAATGCGTCAGCCGGTTACTGGAATAGTGTTCGAGGGCTTCCAGGATCAGAAAAGCTACAAATAAAAAGGGAAGCATGCGAAGACTGTCAAGCAGTGCGTCCAGTGCAGCATCCAGAAATAAAGTTGCATTCATATGATATCTCCCATATTCAGGTTATGTTTCTGAGTTACCGGGTATCCGACGGGCAACAGATCGTATGCTGTGCGGATACCAAGCGTGATTATAGCAAAAACGCGGGAAAAAGTATAGCAAAATTTGCGGAGGTTCTCTTCCGGTGCAAAAAAATATGCCGACCGAAGGAAAAATCCGTGGAAGTACTCAGAGAATTCTTAGTTGTAGTTTCAAAGGAAATATGATATACTCTCAGCAGAAAGTTTCAGGTAAACAGACACATAAACTGTCTCGAAACAAAAAAACAGATTGAGGTGCAGAATGAAAAGAGTATTATTGAAATTAAGCGGCGAAGCACTTGCAGGTGATAAACATATGGGCTTTGATGAGCCGACCGTTACAAAAGTAGCAAAACAGGTAAAAGAGATTGTCGATGCAGGTCTGGAAGTCAGCATCGTGATCGGCGGCGGTAACTTCTGGAGAGGCCGCTCCAGTGAGAATATCGACCGCACAAAAGCGGATCAGATCGGAATGCTGGCAACGGTCATGAACTGCATTTATGTATCGGAGATCTTCCGTTCTGTCGGAATGAAAACACAGATCCTGACACCGTTTGCATGCGGAGCGTTTACAAAACTTTTCTCAAAAGACCGTGTCAATAAATATTTTGAAAAAGGGATTGTATCTTTCTTTGCAGGAGGTACCGGACATCCGTATTTTTCCACCGATACAGCAACCGTGCTTCGTGCCATTGAGATTGAGGCAGATGTGATCCTGCTCGCAAAATCCATTGATGGTGTATATGACAGTGATCCGAAGACCAACCCAGATGCAAAAAAATACGATGAAATCTCTATTCAGGAAGTCATCGACCGCAAACTGGGCGTAGTAGATATGGCAGCGTCCATTCTCTGCATGGAAAACAAGATGCCGATGCTTGTTTTCGGGCTGAACGAAGAGAACAGCATAGTCAATACCGTAAACGGCAAATTCAACGGAACAAAAGTTACCGTATAATACCAGAATACAGGAGGAATCAGAAATGGATGAAAGAATCAAAGCATACGATGTCAAAATGACAAAATCATATAACAATCTGCTCGAAGAGTTCGGAGCGATCCGTGCAGGTCGTGCCAATCCGCACGTACTGGATCGTATCACCGTAGAGTACTACGGAACACCGACGCCACTTCAGCAGGTAGGAAACGTTACCGTTCCGGAGCCGCGTATGATCCAGATCCAGCCGTGGGATGCATCTCTGATCAAAGAGATCTGCAAAGCGATCCAGACATCCGACCTTGGCATCAATCCGAATACCGACGGAAAAGTGATCCGTCTGGTATTCCCGGAACTGACAGAGGAACGAAGAAAAGATCTGGTAAAAGAAGTGAAGAAAAAAGGCGAGGGTGCAAAAGTTGCTGTTCGCAATATCAGACGTGACGCAAACGATGCATTCAAGAAACTTGGAAAGGGAAAAGAGGTATCCGAGGACGAAGTCAAAGAGCTGGAAGAAAATGTCCAGAAGCTGACAGACAAGTATATCAAGGATATCGACAAGGCTATCGAGGAGAAATCAAAAGAGATTATGACCGTGTAGTCTTAGAAGGTAAATATTGGGTAAATACAGGGATGTTGCAGTGTGGCATCCCTGCTTTTTTGCACACAGGAGGTTTTGTGTATGAATATTCCACAACATGTAGCAATCATTCTGGACGGCAACGGACGCTGGGCAAAGAGCAAAGGGATGCCGCGTAATTACGGGCATGTACGCGGTGCCAAGAATCTGGAAAAAATCTGCCGTGACGCTTATGATATCGGCATCAAATATCTGACGGTCTATCTGTTTTCGACTGAGAACTGGAAACGTTCCAGAGAAGAAGTTGACGGGCTGATGAAGCTTTTCCGAAGCTATACAAAGACCTGTATCAAGACAGCAAGGGAAAATAATATGAAAGTCCGTGTTCTCGGAGATCCGACGGCACTTGCAGATGATCTGCAGGAGAGCTTAAAAGAACTGGTTGAGTCTTCCAAAAACAATACCGGGCTGAATTTTAACCTTGCGATCAACTATGGAAGCCGTGATGAGATCGTGCGTGCGATCCGGCAGCTCAGTCAGGACTGCGTAGACGGGGCAGTAAAACCGGAAGACATCACAGAAGATCTCTTCTCTGCATATCTGGATACGAGAGAGATACCAGATCCGGATCTTCTGATTCGCACCAGCGGTGAGCTGCGTCTGTCCAACTATCTGCTGTGGCAGCTGGCTTATTCGGAGTTCTATTTCACGGAAGTTCCGTGGCCGGCATTCAATAAAGAAGAACTGTTAAAGGCCATTGAGAAATATAATGGAAGAGAACGCAGATATGGCGGTGTGAAAGGAGAATAAGATATGTTTGTGACAAGACTTATCAGCGGTATCGTTCTGGTGGCAGTGGCACTTCTGACAATCTGCAGCGGAGGCTGGATTTTGTACGGAACACTGACCATCGTATCGCTGATCGGTATGTTTGAACTGTATCGTGCAGTGAAGGTACAGAAACAGGGTGAAAACCTGCTGGCAGTGGTGGGATATCTGGGCGTGATCTTACATTATATTCTGCTGAGTCTCGGATATTCGGAGTATGCGATGATGAACTTGATCATTGTGCTGATCGCCATGATGTTTGTCTATGTGTTTTCTTATCCGAAATATCATGCAGAACAGGTGATGGCAGCCTTTTTCGGTGTGGTCTATGTGGGTGTCATGCTGTCCTACATTTATCAGACCAGGATGATCCGCGACGGAGCATTTCTTGTATGGCTGATCTTTCTGTGTTCTTGGGGATGTGATACCTGTGCTTACTGTGTCGGCATGCTGATCGGGAAACACAAAATGTCTCCGGTTTTAAGCCCGAAGAAATCCGTGGAAGGAGCCGTCGGCGGTGTTGTTGGTGCGGCACTTCTGGGAGCCATCTATGCGGCAGTCGTAGGCAGTCATCTGGAGGCAGAAAATCCGGTGATCACTTATGCGATTATCTGTGCAGTCGGAGCACTGATCTCCATGGTCGGAGATCTGGCAGCATCAGCGATCAAGCGTAATCACAACATCAAAGACTACGGTACACTGATACCGGGACATGGCGGGATCATGGATCGTTTTGACAGTGTGATCTTTACTGCACCGGTTATTTATTATCTTTCCATGTTTATGATGAGATAAGGAGGAACAAATGAAAAATATAGCAGTTTTGGGTTCAACCGGATCGATCGGAACGCAGACGCTGGATGTGGTGCGTGCCAATCCGGAAAGGCTCTGCGTAAAAGCACTGGCAGCAGGTCATAATATTACACAGCTGGAGAGCCAGATCCGCGAGTTTCATCCGCAGATTGCAGCTGTCTGGGACGAAGAAAAAGCAAAGGAGCTGCGGATCCGTACCGCAGACCTTCCGGTGAAGATCGTTTCCGGCATGGAGGGACTTCTTGAGATCGCACAAATGGAAGAAGCAGAAGTGCTGGTGACAGCGATCGTTGGCATGATCGGGATACGCCCGACCATTGCAGCAATAAAAGCAGGAAAGGATATTGCACTTGCAAACAAAGAAACACTTGTAACTGCCGGTCATATCATTATGCCTCTGGCAAAAGAATACAACGTAAAGATCCTTCCGGTGGACAGCGAGCACAGTGCGATTTTCCAGTCCTTAAACGGAGAAAAGAAAACACAGATCGACAAAATCCTGCTGACAGCATCCGGCGGTCCGTTCCGCGGAAAAGATAAAGCATTTCTGAAACATGTGCAGCTTGAGGATGCACTGAAACATCCAAACTGGTCGATGGGACATAAGATCACGATTGATTCTGCGAGTATGGTAAACAAAGGACTGGAAGTGATGGAGGCAAAATGGCTGTTTGATGTGGAACTGGATCAGATCCAGGTTGTGATCCAGCCGCAGAGCATCATCCATTCCATGGTGCAGTACAAAGACGGTGCGGTGATCGCCCAGCTTGGAACCCCGGATATGAAGCTTCCGATCCAGTATGCACTGTTCTATCCAGATCGGGAATATCTGGCCGGAGAACGTCTGGATTTTTGGAGCCTGTCACAGATCACCTTCGAAAAACCGGATATGGAGAATTTCGAAGGACTTCCGCTGGCCTTTGCAGCGGCAAAAGCAGGCGGCTCCATGCCGACTGTATTTAATGCGGCAAACGAGCGTGCAGTCAGCAAATTTTTGAACCGCAAGATCGGTTTTCTGGATATTTACGAGATCATCAAAACCTGTATGGATGCACACAAAGTGATTGAAGCTCCAACGGTGGAACAGATCCTGCAGTGTGAACAGGAAACTTATGAAATGATTGAAAGCAGGTGGTAAATTGAGCATAATTATAGCATTGTTGATCTTCAGCCTGATTGTTCTTTTTCACGAATTCGGACATTTCCTGCTGGCGAAGAAAAATGGCATTACGGTTGTGGAATTTTCTCTGGGAATGGGACCGAGACTGTTAAGCTTTGACAAAGGAGGAACAAAATATTCCTGGAAACTTCTGCCGTTTGGCGGTTCCTGCATGATGCTTGGAGAAGATGAAGGAACGATGGAACCGGGAGCATTTGCAGCGGCATCCGTATGGGCAAGGATTTCAGTTATTGCAGCAGGTCCGGTATTTAACTTTATCCTGGCATTTGTACTGTCTCTGTTTATTATAGGAAGTATCGGGTACGATAAACCGGTGATCCTGCAGGTGAGTGACGGATACCCGGCAGCAGAAGCAGGCCTGAAAGAAGGCGATATTGTTAAAAAGATCAATCACAGCAATATCCATGTGGCAAGAGAAGTAACCAACTATGTGACCTTTCATCAGAAACAGTCCGTGACGATGACGGTAGAACGCGACGGCAAAGATATCACCGTTCAGATGGATCCGGTTGCAAATGAGAGCGGTCGCTACATTTTCGGTATCAGCTGCAGTTCCAATTACCGCGAAAAATGCGGTATCCTCGGCACCCTGAAATACAGTGCCTATGAAGTAAAATATTGGATTCAGCTGACAATCGAGAGTATTAAAATGCTCTTTACCGGTCAGGCGAGCATCAATGATATGTCCGGTCCGGTCGGTGTTGTGAGTTACATCGGAGAGACGTATCAGGAGTCACAGTCCTCCGGAGGTTTCTATGTATGGCTGAATATGCTGAACATATCGATCCTTCTGACAGCAAACCTGGGGGTCATGAACCTTCTGCCAATCCCGGCACTGGACGGCGGCAGACTGGTCTTTCTGATCATTGAGCTGATCCGTGGAAAACGGATCGATCCCGAGAAAGAAGGAATGGTACATTTTGTCGGACTGATGCTTCTGATGCTTTTGATGGTAGTGGTGATGTTCAATGATGTGCGGAAAATCTTCTTTTAAGTGTTAAGATGTTGAGGTTAAAAATTAAAACTGCGATACCGGTGGATCATTCCGTGCTTTGCAGACTCACAATCGTAAAAAAGGTTCATAAGAATCGTAAAAAAAATGTAAAAAAAGGTTGACACACACGGGTCTGTATAATATAATTAAGCAATGTGACGAAGTATGTAAATGTCTGATCCAAGCCCCGGTAACGACATTTTACTATAGAAACTCATAATGGAATATCAATCAGGAGGTTACCCCATGAAAAGTTATATGGCTAGTCCAGCAACAATCGAAAGAAAATGGTATGTAGTGGACGCAACAGGATATACATTAGGTAGATTAGCATCAGAAGTAGCAAAGATCTTAAGAGGTAAAAACAAACCGATCTTTACTCCGTTTATCGATACAGGTGATTATGTAATCATCACAAACGCAGACAAAATCAAAGTAACAGGTAAAAAACTGGAACAGAAAGTTTACTACAGACATTCCGACTACGTTGGAGGAATGAAAGAGACAACTCTGAAAGAAATGTTAAACAAGAAACCGGAAAGAGTTATCGAACTGGCAGTTAAAGGTATGCTTCCAAAAGGACCTCTGGGAAGAGAAATGTACAAAAAACTTTTTGTATATGCTGGTCCGGATCACAAACATGCAGCTCAGAAGCCAGAAGTATTAACATTTTAACAGGAGGTAAATGACAGTGGCTAACAAATTCTACGGTACAGGAAGAAGAAAAAAATCTATCGCAAGAGTATATGTAGTACCTGGTACAGGTAAGATCACAATCAATAAAAGAGATATCGACGAGTACTTTGGTCTGGAAACACTGAAAGTAATCGTTCGTCAGCCGTTAGTAGCAACAGAGACAGCTGATAAATACGACGTACTGGTAAATGTACGCGGTGGTGGTACAACAGGTCAGGCCGGTGCTATCAGACATGGTCTTTCAAGAGCACTGCTTCACGTAGATGGCGAGTTCAGACCAGTCCTGAAAAAAGCAGGATTCCTGACACGTGACCCGAGAATGAAAGAACGTAAGAAATACGGTCTCAAAGCAGCTAGACGTGCACCACAGTTCTCAAAGAGATAATTATCTCGCAAGAGAATTACGATTCAAAGAGATCACAAACCTCAGAAACCTTGTGTTTCTGGGGTTTTTCTTTACCCTTAACTCTTGGTGAAATGTCTAGATATGTGGTGAAACTTTTTTGGTCAAAGTCATAGTGCCGGAGTGTCCCACAATTTTCTTGATGGTTGTATCCTGAGCACCAGCTTCCGATAACCACTATACCCTGATGTCTATGACACCGTTTCCAAAGAGGAAATAGCAGAATTTGAGGATATCATGCGTAAAATCATAACAGGAATCATCTCTGAGGCCAGTGGTATAGCTACATGGGTGTATGTGCAGAAATGTTTTTCTACCGGTTGGGACTAAAAGATGGACTGAATCTGAAAAATACAGTAAAATCTACATTAGAAATGTTATCGGGAAATATTCGTGGAGGGGAACTAAAAGATGAAGAATGAAATCGTATTATTTACAGATGGTGATGTCAATATAGAAGTTCAAATCAATCCTGAGCAGGAGACAGTTTGGCTGACGCAAAAAC
>NZ_JBKVNQ010000022.1:10564-37896 GCF_046967715.1 Hominisplanchenecus sp. | reverse complement strand
CAAATTTGTTGCTCGCCACTTATAGGAGTCTTCTCCGACTAAGATAAAAACAGGCAGTTGGCTTTTTCATATCCAACTGCCCATTTTTGCTATTTCTTTATCATTCTTTTATGCTTCTACGGTCACTTTATCCAGATGCCAGATTTCATCTACATACTGCTGGATGGTACGGTCTGATGTGAACTTGCCGCTGCATGCGGTGTTCATCATTGCCATTCTTGCCCAGCCTGTTTCGTCACGGTATGCTTTTTCTACTCTCTCCTGAGCTTCTGCGTAAGACTTGAAGTCTGCCAGGATGAAGTAAGTATCTGCTCTGTCGCTGCTGTTTGTGTTCAGCAGAGAATCGTAGATATCACGGAATCTTTCTGGATCATCCGGAGCATATTCTCCATTGATCAGCTGCATCAGGACACGACGGATATCCTGGTCGTTGTTGAAATAATCCATCGGATTGTAGCCGCCGTTGTTCTCGTAATTGATAACTTCCTGAGCGGACAGACCGAAGATAAACGCATTTTCTTCTCCAACTTCCTGAACGATCTCTACGTTTGCTCCGTCCATGGTTCCCAGTGTCGGTGCACCGTTCAGCATGAACTTCATATTTCCGGTTCCGGATGCTTCTTTACTTGCTGTGGAGATCTGCTCGGAAACATCTGCTGCTGCAAAGATCCATTCTGCATTGGATACACGGTAATCTTCGATAAATACAACTTTCAGTTTTCCGTTGATGCTCTTATCGTTGTTGATCACATCTGCAACAGAGTTGATCAGTTTGATCGTCAGTTTTGCACGACGATATCCGGCTGCTGCTTTTGCACCAAAGATGAAGGTTCTTGGATAGAACGGCATTTCCGGATGATCTTTGATCTTATTGTACAGATACATAACGTGCAGGATGTTCAGCAGCTGACGTTTGTACTCATGAAGTCTCTTAACCTGTACATCGAAGATAGAACGAGGATCTACATCGATACCGTTGTGCTCTCTGATGTATTTTGCCAGACGCAGTTTGTTCTGGTATTTGATGTTCATGAACTCCTGCTGTGCTTTTTCATCATCCACATAAACTTTCAGTTTGGAGATCTGAGCCAGATCTGTGATCCATTCATCACCGATATGTTCGGTTACCCAGTCTGCCAGCAGCGGGTTTGCATGAAGCAGGAAACGTCTCTGTGTGATACCGTTTGTCTTGTTGTTGAATTTCTCCGGCATCATCTCATAGAAGTCTTTTAATTCCTGATTTTTCAGAATTTCTGTATGCAGTGCAGCAACACCGTTTACAGAGTAACCTGCACAGATAGCCAAATGTGCCATTTTAACCTGTCCATCGTAAATGATAGCCATCTTGCGGATTTTCTCCTGGTTGCCCGGATATTTTTTCTGGATCTCTTCCACAAATCTGCGGTTGATCTCCTCGATGATCTGGTAGATACGAGGAAGCAGTCTTGAGAACAGCTCGATCGGCCATTTTTCCAGTGCTTCTGCCATGATGGTGTGGTTGGTGTATGCACAGGTCTTTGTGGTAACTTCCCATGCTTCATCCCATTCCAGACCTTCTTCGTCAAGCAGGATACGCATCAGCTCTGCTACTGCAACAGTCGGATGTGTATCGTTCAGCTGGAAGGTTGCTTTCTCATAGAATTTGCGGATGTCAGAATGATTCTTTTTATATTTTGCAACAGCTGCCTGAACACTTGCAGAAATGAAGAAATACTGCTGTTTCAGACGCAGTTCTTTACCTGCGTAGTGGTTATCGTTCGGATAGAGAACTTCTACGATATTTCTTGCCAGGTTTTCCTGTTCTACGGCTTTCTGATAATCACCTTTATCGAAAGAATCCAGCTGGAAGTCGTTGATTGCTTCTGCATCCCATACACGCAGTGTATTTACTACATTGTTGTTGTAACCAACGATCGGAATATCAAACGGGATTGCACGTACAGACTGATAACCTTCCTGGATAAATTTGTTGCGTTTTGTTGCTTCATCGTATTCTACACGGATATAGCCGCCGAATTTTACTTCTTTTGCATATTCCGGACGACGCAGCTCAAATGGATTACCGTCTTTCAGCCAGTTATCCGGCACTTCTACCTGATAACCGTTTTCAATCTTCTGTTTGAACATACCATAGCGGTAACGGATACCGCAGCCGTATGCTGCATAACCAAGTGTTGCCAGAGAATCAAGGAAGCATGCAGCCAGACGGCCAAGACCGCCGTTTCCAAGTGCTGCATCCGGCTCCTGGTCTTCGATCACGTTCAGGTCAAAGCCCAGCTCTTCCAGAGCTTCTTTTACTTCTTTGTACTCTGTCAGGTTGATCATGTTATTTCCAAGGGCACGTCCCATCAGGAACTCCATGGACATATAATAAACCATTTTCGGGTCTTCTTCTTCGTAAACTTTCTGGGTTTCCATCCAGTTGTCAATAATCGTATCCTTGACCGCATAGGATACTGCCTGAAATACCTGCTGTTTTGTTGCGTCAACCAGTGTCTGACGGTACAGTGTTTTCAGGTTGCTTTTCACACTCTCAATAAATACTTCTTTGTCAAATCTTTTGCTCACAGCAAATCCTCCTTATTTCTGTGTCTTTTCAACACCCATGCGTACACTTTCACCGTTAATACTCCATTCTTTTTCGTATCCGGCAATACTTCCAAGAACAATCTCATCTGCAAGGACTTCATCCTTAATCTCATCCATATGGTCTTTCAGGACGGTGAGGATCTTTTCGTTGTCAGCTGCATACAGGCGGATTCTGTCCATTACCTCAAAACCTGCCTCTTTACGCATGGTCTGGACTTTACTGATCAGTTCTCTCACAAATCCTTCCTCAATCAATTCCGGAGTAAGGTTGGTATCCAGAACAACGGTAATATCGTTATCCTGCTCAGATACATAGCCTTCGATCTGTGCTGTATCAATCAGTAAATCTGTCTCATATAATACAACTTCACTGCCATTGATGTCAAGCGTGAGGGAGCCTTTGTCTTTCAGCTCATCCATTGCCTGATTACCATTAAGTGCAGAAAGTGCCTGTTTGATACCGCCAAGCAGTTTGCCGTATTTTGGTCCTACGGTTTTCAGCTGCGGTTTGAAGCTGTAAGAAGTAAAGTCTTTTACATCCTGTGTAAAGGTAACTTTCTTGCTGTTCAGCTCGTCACGGATAATGTCTGCGAAGTATTCCGGCAGTTCTTTCGGTGCTTTGACAAACATGTTTGCGATCGGCTGTCTGTTCTTGATGTTTGCAGTATTTCTGCATGCACGTCCCATAACAACAATCTTCAGTACTTCATCCATGTTTGCTTCGAGTTCTTTGTCTACGTGAGCCATATCTGCCTTCGGGAAATCACACAGATGTACGCTTTCCGGTGCAGTCTTGTCAATGCTGCATACCAGGTTGCGGTAGATGTCTTCTGTCATAAACGGAATCATCGGTGCAGCTGCTTTTGAAACATTTACCAGAGCGGTGTAAAGTGTCATGTAAGCATTGATCTTATCCTGCTCCATGCCTTTTGCCCAGAAACGTTCACGGCTGCGGCGTACATACCAGTTACTCATATCATCCACAAATTCCTGAAGTGCTCTTGCAGTTTCCGGAATACGGTAATTTGCCAGGTTGTCATCCACGGTCTGAATCATGGTGTTCATCTTGGAGAGCAGCCATTTATCCATTACGGAGAGTTTGTCATAGTCTAATGTATATTTTGTTGCGTCAAATTCATCAATATTCGCATACAGAACGAAGAATGCATAAGTATTCCACAGAGTTCCCATGAATTTACGCTGTCCTTCCTGAACGGCTTTGCCGTGGAAACGGTTCGGCAACCATGGTGCACTGTTGATGTAGAAATACCAGCGGATCGCATCTGCTCCGTAAGTCTGAAGTGCATCAAACGGATCAACGGCATTTCCTTTGGATTTACTCATCTTCTGACCGTTTTCATCCTGTACATGTCCAAGAACGATAACGTTCTGATACGGTGCTTTGTTGAACAGGATCGTGGACTCTGCCAGCAGAGAATAGAACCATCCTCTTGTCTGGTCAACTGCCTCGGAAATAAACTGTGCCGGGAACTGTTTCTCAAACACGTCTTTATTTTCAAACGGATAATGATGCTGTGCGAACGGCATTGCTCCTGAGTCAAACCAGCAGTCGATCACTTCCGGTACACGGTGCATCGGCTTGCCACACTTCGGACACTTGATCGTGATCTCATCGATGTACGGACGGTGCAGTTCTACGGTTTTTGCCTTTTCATTTCCACTCATTTCGAACAGTTCCTGACGGCTTCCGATCGAATGCTGATGTCCGCACTCACACTCCCAGATGTTCAGCGGAGTTCCCCAGTAACGGTTACGGCTGATACCCCAGTCCTGAACATTCTCCAGCCAGTCGCCAAAACGTCCTTTACCGATGCTTTCCGGAATCCAGTTGATGGTGTTGTTATTGCGGATCAGGTCATCTTTGACAGCTGTCATCTTGATGAACCAGGATTCTCTTGCGTAGTAGATCAGCGGAGTGTCGCATCTCCAGCAGTGCGGATAGCTGTGCTCAAACTTCGGTGCATCAAACAGAAGTCCTCTCTCATCGAGGTCTTTCAGCACGAGCGGATCTGCTTTTTTTACAAAGATACCGCCAAACGGTGTATCTTCCGTCAGGTTACCTTTGCCGTCAACCAGCTGTACAAACGGCAGTCCGTATTTACGTCCGACTTTCGCATCGTCTTCACCAAATGCCGGTGCGATATGAACGATACCGGTACCATCTGTCAGTGTTACGTAAGTATCACAAACAACATAAAATGCTTTTTTGTTCTGTTTTTCTGCATGAACGGCTGCACAGCTGTACAGTGGTTCGTACTCTTTATATTCCAGGTCTGTTCCTTTGTAATTCTCCAGTACATTGTAAGCATCTTCGCCGAGCACCTTGTCAGCCAGAGCCTGTGCAATGTAATAAACACGGCCGTCTTCTTTCATCTGAACTTTTACATAATCCTCATCCGGGTTTACGCAAAGTGCAAGGTTGGAAGGCAGTGTCCATGGTGTGGTTGTCCATGCCAGAATGTAAGCGTCCTCGTCTTTGACTTTGAAACGTACAACAGCAGAACGTTCTTTTACGTCCTTGTAACCCTGTGCCACTTCCTGGGCAGAAAGCGGAGTACCGCAGCGCGGGCAGTAAGGAACGATCTTGAATCCTTTGTACAGCAGGCCTTTTTCCCAGATGGTTTTCAGTGCCCACCATTCAGACTCGATATAGTTATCATCATAGGTAACATACGGATTTTTCATGTCAGCCCAGAAACCAACCGTTCCGGAGAAATCTTCCCACATGCCTTTGTATTTCCATACACTCTCTTTACATTTATCAATGAAAGGAACCAGTCCATATTCTTCGATCTGGTCTTTTCCGTCCAGACCGAGCATTTTTTCTACTTCCAACTCAACCGGCAGACCGTGTGTATCCCATCCGGCTTTACGCGGAACCATTTTGCCTTTCATGGTCTGATATCTCGGAATCATATCTTTGATAACACGGGTCAGAACATGTCCGATATGCGGTTTGCCGTTAGCTGTTGGCGGTCCGTCATAAAAGGTGTAAGTTTCACCTTCTTTACGGTTTTCCATACTCTTTTCAAAGATGTGATTTTCTTCCCAGAATTTCTCAACATTTTTTTCTCTGTCTACGAAATTCAGATTTGTCGAAACTTTTTCGTACATAAGCAACCTCCTGTCCTTATTATAAGGAATAAATCAAAAAGCTGCCATCCTGTAAAAGGATGACAGCCAATACTCTCATAACCACCTGTTACAACATACCGACAAAATGCGATATGCGTTCCCGATAACGGGGGAATCCGGCACGACTTACTTTCAGCGATGCTGTAAAACAGCTTTCAGTCTGCAACTCCGAAGTGATATTCCGCCTGTGTTACTTGTACTCCTTCCCACCCACCGGAGCTCTCTGTGTCTTTTACGACAGACGTACTTGTCTTCTTCTGCGTTATTTTCCTGTTAGTCTGTCCCTATTATATAGTAGAAATTCCGGAAAAGTCAAGGCAAAAAAGTTGTTCAGCTATAAGAGTTGCCTGACAAACATATTCTTTTTCTATTTGTCATTTTCTCAATCTTATATTTGCCAAAAGGTACTAAATATTTCATATATCATCATTGAATTTTCAGTTAAATATGCTATGATAAATTTGAGTTATGATGCCAGAGTGAGAGGGTCCATCACTTTATAACGAAGCAATTCGCCGGCATCATTTTTATTCTCAACATCTTTAATATTTATCTTATGAAAGGAGAGAAAAGAAATGAAGAAAAACACACTCAAACGCTTTATGGCTTCTGCAATGACAGCCGTTATGTGTGTCAGCTCACTGGGAACATTAGCTGTAAATGCTGCTCCTGCTGACCCGGCTGCTGAAACCTCTGTTGTCGACAATCTGATGAGCAAAATGACGCTCCGCCAGAAGATCGCCCAGATGATGATGCCTGATTTCCGTAAATGGCAGACAGAATCGGACTCGGGACAGAAAAATTTCCAGGTGATAAACGATGAAGTGGCTCAGATCATCAAGGATTATGATTTCGGCGGAGTTATTCTTTTCGCTGAAAACGTAGCTCAGACAGATCAGACACTGAAACTGACAACGGATCTTCAGGAAGCTGCCACAGGCGGAACGGACGGCAGCAACATCCCGCTGCTCCTGACAATCGACCAGGAAGGCGGTATTGTTTACCGTCTCGGAAGCGGAACAGCTCTTCCTGGAAACATGGCTCTCGGTGCAACCAGAAGCACGGACGCTGCAACACAGTCCGGAGAAGTGATCGGACGCGAGCTGAGTGCCCTCGGCATCAACGTAGACTTTGCACCTGTTGCCGATGTCAACAGCAATCCTTCCAACCCGGTTATCGGCCTTCGTTCTTACGGAAGCGATCCGGAACTGGTAGGAAGCATGGCAACTGCTGCCATGAAAGGTATGCAGAAGTACAACATCGCTACTGCTGCCAAACATTTCCCGGGTCATGGCGATACCGCTACAGACTCCCACACAGGTCTTCCTTGTGTAGACAAATCTCTGGACGAACTCAGACAGTGTGAACTCGTTCCGTTCCAGAAAATGATCGACAACGGCGTAGACATGCTGATGACAGCACACATTCAGTATCCACAGGTTGAAAAAGAAACTGCCATTTCCAAGAAAGACGGTTCCGAGATCAGTCTCCCGGCAACGCTTTCCAAAACCATTCTTACTGACCTTGTAAGAAACGAAATGCACTATGACGGCATCATCGTAACCGATGCCTTGAACATGGATGCGATTTCTCAGAACTTCGGTGAAACCGATGCCTGCATCCGTGCCATCAAAGCCGGTGTTGACATTTGCCTGATGCCGACTATCCTCAGAAGCAAAGCAGATATGCCGAAAATGGATGCGATTCTGGACGGCGTAGAAGCTGCTGTTAATTCCGGAGAGATCTCTGTGGATCGCATCAACGAATCTGTTAAGAGAATCCTTTCTCTGAAAGAAAAGAGAGGCATCCTGAATTACACAAGCGATACTCGTACTTACGAGGAAAAACTTGCCGTTGCAAACGAGCAGGTTGGTTCTGAACAGAATCGTGACATTGAGAGAAATATTTCTGCCCAGGCTGTTACCGTTATCAAAAATAACGACAATATTCTGCCGCTGAAACCGCAGGCAGGACAGAAAGTGCTTCTGCTTGGTGCATACAACAACGAAACTCCGGGACTCGCACTTGGTATGAGACGTGTGATCGCAGATCACATCATCAGCGGAAAAGTAGATTATGAGACATTTCGTTACACCTCTGCAAACCTTGACCAGGTAAAACAGAAAATTGACGATGCCGACTACGTGATCGTTATTTCCGAAGTTTCCACAAACTTTTCCAACTGGCTGACCACACAGCCGACCGCTATCACAGAATACGCAAAAGCACAGGGCAAGAAATCCATCGTTATGAGTATTTCCAAACCTTATGATGTTGCAAACTATGCTGATTCTGATGCGATCGTAGCTGTATACGGAAACAAAGGTATGGATCCGACAGAAGCTCTGAAACCGGATAATGCATTTGGTCCGAACATCATCGCCGGCGTAGAAGTTATCTTTGGTCGCTTCGCTGCATCCGGTAAACTTCCGGTTAATGTTCCAGTTATCGAAAATGGTCAGATGACATCCGATATCAAATACGCTTTCGGTTATGGTCTGACTTACGATGCAGTCGAACCAAGTTCCTATTATGCAGTTGAAAACTCACTGCTGAACTTCTACAATACATGGAAAGACGCTGATCTTTCTGTTTATACAGCAGATTCCGCAGCTGCACTGAAGAGTGCTTTAACTGCTGCAAAAGCTGTTCTTGACAAATCCAATGCTTCCATCACAGAAATGGACAGTGCTGTGTCCGCTCTGGTCGATGCAGTCAACAACCTGGCATACGGTGTTCAGAAAACACATCTGAACGTTGCCATCGACGCTGCTGACAAGCTTCTGGAACGTGCTGCTGATTATGAAAACACCGAAGATCTGACAGCTGCTCTGACAGCTGCAAAAGCTGTTTATGCAAACACATCTGCTACTCAGACAGAAGTTGACCGTGCTGCTTCCACACTGCTGGATGCACTGGCTGCTATGGCTGAAAGAGCTGACCTCGCCGCTCTGAAAAAACTGGTTGCTTCCGCAGGCGGTCTGGAAGAAAAAGACTTTACATCCGACAGCTATAAAGATCTGAAAGATGCAATGGATGCTGCAAAAGACGTCATTGATGACCTGAACCGTGCACCGGAGGCGATCGGCAAGGCATATGCTGATATCATCACTGCGATCACCAATCTGGAACGTGTCGGAAACAAAGCTGCTCTGGTTGCTGTCATCGCAAAAGCAGAAGCCATCGTTGCTGCAAAAGACAGCTATGTATCTTCTACACTGAACGGTCTGGAAGAAGCTCTGGCTGCCGGAAAAGCAGTGAATGACAACCCGGATGCACTTCAGGATGCAATCAACAATGCAGTTACCTTGCTGACCGAAAAAGTTGCAAACGTTCGTCTGCTTGGCGACGTAAATAACGACGGCAGCGTAACTACTGACGACAGTGCACTGCTGCTTCGTTCTGCCGCTGAACTTGATACTCTGGACGATGCTGCAACCGTAAGTGCAGATATGAACCAGGACGGTATTGCAGACACTTCCGATGCCGTTCTGATCCTGCAGACAGCTGCTGAATTCTGATGCAGAAGTTTTTACCGATCAAAAAATCGATTTTTATAGTTTGTCTTGCCATGATGCTGTGCTGGATTCCTGTCACAGCACATGCCGCAGGGCACAGGGAAGCACCAACATCTCCCACACGCATTTTATTTGTGGGAAACAGCTATACACAGCGAAATCATATGCCAAATATTTTTCGGAAACTGTGCAAGAGTTCTGGGCAGAACGTGATCGTAAGGTCACTCACCAATCCGGGACGTTCCCTGAAAAATACAAGCAACCCTACAACTGCCAACGGCAGAAAACTTTACCGGCTTCTGCGTATGCAGCGATGGGATTACGTCATTTTGCAGGATCGACGCTATTATCCGATTTCCAAACCACAGCGTATGAAAAGAACCATCCGCAAGCTGGCTCCTTATATTCAGGCCAGCGGTGCAAAGATGGTCCTTTATCAGACATGGGCCCCGGGGAAATGGCATAATGATTATAACCGGTACGATTCCGTGTCAAACCGCTCTGATTACCAGAGTATTCTTAACCGTACGATTGCGGAGATCGCCGAAGAGCACAATGCTCTCGTCGCTCCGGTTGGCACAGCATTTCTGCTCTGCAGCCATTCTTCGTATGGGATCAAACTTCTGATGGGTGACTATTCGCACCCAACCGCAGAAGGAAGTTACCTGGCAGCATGCGTCATTTACAACACTGTTTTTTCGAGATCCTCAATGGGCATCCCCTATACCGGAACTCTTGATGTGATGACTGCATTCAAGCTCCAGAAACTGGCTGAAACTGTATGTTTTGCATCTTAACCGGAGCAATATTTTCAACGAAATCACTCCGCAGATATATACAGTGATCCTGCCGCAAAAAAATCCGGAACAAAACAGTTTTTACTGTCCGTTCCGGATTTTTTTCTTTCATTTATTTGTGTTTCTTTTTTATTGCTGTTTCTCTTCGATGATCTTCTGGCTGTCGCTGTTCAGAATCTCCATAAATTCTTCTCCGGTGATCGTCTCATGCTCGTAGAGGAATTTTGCGATCTCATGCAGCTTCATAACGTTGTCTTCCAGAATTTTCTTTGCCTTCTGATGCTGTTCTTTGACCAGCTGAACGACTTTCTGGTCAATCAGCGTCTGTGTCTCCATGGAGCAGGTCAAAGAGCTGTCTCCGCCAAGATACTGGTTAGAAACGCTTTCCATGGCTACCATATCAAACTCTTCGTTCATACCGTAACGTGTGATCATGGCTCTTGCAAATTTCGTTGCCTGCTCGATATCATTGGAAGCTCCGGTTGTGATCTCACCAAAGATCAGTTCTTCTGCCGCACGGCCCCCGGTAAAGGTTGCGATCTTGTTTTCCATCTCTGTTTTGTTCATCAGGAAATGCTCGCCCTCTTCTACCTGCATCGTATAGCCGAGTGCACCGGAAGTTCTCGGAATGATCGTGATCTTCTGAACCGGTGCGGAATTGGTCTGCATGGCAGCAACCAGTGCATGACCAACCTCATGATAGGAAACGATCAGTTTCTCTTTATCCGACAGGATACGGTTTTTCTTCTGATATCCTGCGATAACAACTTCCACGCTCTCCATCAGATCTGCCTGTGTTGCAAATTTGCGTCCGCAGCGTACAGCATGAAGTGCTGCTTCATTCACGATATTTGCAAGTTCCGCTCCGGATGCTCCGGATGCAGCTCTGGCGATCGCATTGAAATCTACGTTATCCGCAAGTTTGATCTTTTTTGCATGGACTTTCAAAATATCCACACGACCCTGAAGATCCGGCAGTTCCACCGGAATACGGCGGTCAAATCGTCCCGGACGGAGCAGTGCCGGGTCAAGAGAATCCGGCTGGTTGGTCGCTGCCAGAATGACAACACCCTTGGAACCGTCAAATCCATCCATTTCCGTGAGCAGCTGATTCAGCGTCTGCTCACGCTCATCGTTGCCGCCGATGCGTCCGTCACGTTTCTTGCCGACTGCATCGATCTCGTCGATAAAGACGATACACGGTGCTTTCTCGCTTGCCTGTTTGAACAGGTCACGCACTTTTGCAGCACCCATACCGACAAACATCTCAACAAACTCAGAACCGGAGATCGAGAAGAATGGTACGTTCGCCTCACCTGCAACCGCTTTTGCCAGCAATGTTTTACCGGTTCCCGGAGGGCCTACAAGCAGTGCACCTTTTGGCATCGATGCTCCGATCTCCTGATATTTGCCTGGATTGTGAAGGAAATCTACGATCTCTGTAAGCAGTTCTTTTGCTTCTTCCTCTCCTGCCACATCGGAGAATTTGATGCCGCTTGTGGATTTTACATAGATCTTGGCATTGCTCTTTGTGCCAAACATCATGGAGTTCATCGGGTTTGCCCCGTCACTCATCTTGCTCATCATCTTTTTGGAAAGCCATCTGCCAAGTGCAACAAAAATAAAGATTGGCAGTACATAGCCGAGCAGAAGATAAACGATCGGAGACATTTCTTCTGTGATCTCCGTGGAAAAAGTTGCACCTGCTTTGTACAGACGGTCTACCAGTTCCGGGTCGTTGATCACGCCGGTTTTGTACATCTGCGAATTGTCTTTGTTTGTAAAGAAGATCTCAGAATCGGTGATATTTACCGAGCCGATCTCCTGATTATTTGTCATCTGCATAAAAACATTGTAGCCGACTTCCTTTACCTGATGCTTCAGCACATTCGGAAAAACAAGTGTGTTGAGCAGTATCATGATCGTTGCCGCAATGATCAGGTAATAGATAAACGGCTTCTTTGGAGTTTTTACTTCATTCATGATGTTCCTCCTTGTAAATACTGGGGTTAAGCGATGCCATAAAACCACTCTTGTGCAAGCACATCGTGGTTTCATGCTTCTGACCCTGGCATCTTTAAATCTTAAATCGATATCCCACGCCCCAGATTGTCTCGATATACTGTGGCTTGGCTGTGTTAAACTCAATCTTCTCACGAATCTTTTTGATATGTACCGTAACGGTCGCAATATCTCCGATCGACTCCATATCCCAGATTTCACTGAACAGCTCTTCTTTTGTGAATACATGGTTTGGATGCTCCGCAAGGAAGGTCAGCAGATCAAATTCTTTTGTGGTAAATGCTTTTTCTTCTCCATTTACCCACACACGGCGTGCTGTCTTGTCGATCTTGATGCCGCGGATCTCTACGATATCATTCTTCGGCATATTTGTGCTGACCAGACGCTCATAACGTGCCATATGTGCTTTGACTCTCGCTACCAGTTCACTCGGGCTGAACGGTTTGGTCATATAGTCATCTGCTCCAAGTCCCAGTCCACGGATCTTATCAATGTCATCTTTCTTTGCGGAAACCATCAGAATTGGCGTATTTTTGTGATTTCTGATCTCTTTACAGATCTCAAATCCATCCATTCCCGGCAGCATCAGGTCGAGAATGTAAAGATCAAATTCTTCTTCCAAGGCACGTTTGAGTCCAACGTCTCCCTTGCTCTCAATCTCAACTTCAAATCCGCTCAGTTCCAGATAATCTTTCTCCAGCTCTGCAATACTCTCCTCATCTTCTATGATTAGTATTCTGCTCATTTACAGGCACCTCCTGATATTTTCTAAGGACAAAGTACATCACTGTACCACATCCGAGTTTACTGTTTGCCCAGATCTTTCCGCCGTGATCTTCGATGATCTTGCGTACGATGGAAAGACCGATTCCACTTCCTCCTTTGGAAGAATTCCTGGATGCATCCGCCCGGAAGAACCGGTCAAAGATTGCCGGCAGATCTTTTGCCGCAATACCTCGTCCGTTATCTTCGATCTCAACCTGGATGAAATCACCCACATCTTTGACACGGATGCTGATATAGCCTTTTGGCTTATCCATATATTTGATAGAGTTTCCGACAATATTGTTAATGACTCGCTTCAGCTGCTCTGCATCGGCGATCACAAGCACATCATTTTCAACTGAATTAAAGTAAGACAGCTCAATATTTTTGGATTCCAGATCCAGTCCGACCTCTTCCACACAGTCATCAAAATATTCACGTACATTAATCTTATTGAATGTATATGGAATACGGTTTGTATCGATCTTTGAATAGAACGTCAGCTCATTGATCAGACGATCCATATCATTTGCTTTATTATAAATCGTGCGGATGTAACGGTCCATTTTCTCCGGCGTATCCGCCACACCATCCATGATTCCCTCCGCATAACCTTTCAGGGCTGTGATAGGAGTTTTCAGATCGTGTGCAATGTTGCTGATCAGCTCTTTATTCTCCTTGTCGTACTGTATCTTTTCCTCAGATGACTCCCT
This sequence comes from Hominisplanchenecus sp., assembly GCF_046967715.1. Taxonomy (NCBI): domain Bacteria; kingdom Bacillati; phylum Bacillota; class Clostridia; order Lachnospirales; family Lachnospiraceae; genus Hominisplanchenecus; species Hominisplanchenecus sp. The sequence goes on along the minus strand of NZ_JBKVNQ010000022.1, from coordinate 24,336 downwards.
CAGTCTCTGCCGCATTTCCTCAAAATCGCGGCACAGCTCACTGATCTCATCGTCACCTTCTGCATCCAGAACAAAATCCAAATTTCCCTCTTTGATGTTCTGCGTTGCTTCCTTAAGCTTTTTCAGCGGAATGTTGATTCCATTGTAAATCCACATCGTCAGCATACCTGCTGTCATGATCAGAATGATCACGATAGAAACAAGCATATCTCTTGTAAGAGTCCTTATCTGACGCACCATCGTCAGGCTGGTGATTACAAAAACACTGCCTTCTGTCTGATCTGAAAACGTCAGATCCATCTGCTTGACGAACGCCTTCACATCCTTACCGATGTAAACGCCGCTGTCCGACTGGCTGACCACGTCACTATACTCCGGCAGCTCCGGAAACAGCTTATTCACGCTCTCATCACTTCCGGAATAATAAAGGCTGTCGCCCTTTCTTACGATCAGAAAAGAATATTTCTCTTTCAGCTCATCATTCAGCTGATCCAGATAATCACGATTCAGAAATGCATCCGGATTTTCACTGCCCTTTGCTTTGATCTGTTCAAAATTGGAGTTCGTCGCTTTGTTCAGAACCTGCACCGAATCCGACATATTTTCATAAGTCACACCGGAAATGCCGAGATGATCCTCCAGATTACGGATCTGATACGTAGAAAAACCAACCAGCGATACTCCTGCAAGCAAAAGAGGCACACAGATAATAACAAAAAAGGCTATGATAAGCCTCGTTTTTAATTTCATAAAAATCGCTCCTTGCCTCGGTTTTAAATCCCTTTCAGTATAGCATATCGCTGTTGGATATACACATAAAGTTTTTCTAAAAAAAGACAAAAAAAAATTATCGTTTTTTCTTTTTCAGTGTAAAAGAATGGGATGAAGGTGTTATAAAGTGCTGGCTTCCAAAAATATGCATGTGCAAATGAACGAATTCTCCGAAGGGCACGTAAAAGTGCCTTCGGAGAATTCGTTCATTTACACGTTCACAACTCCTACTCCTTCTTGCGAAGCCCCCTGGTATTTTTCTCCACTTGTTTTCTCGGTATCATGATCTGATGTGAGCATCCCATACACTCCAGTCGGAAGTCCGCTCCTACCCTGAGGATCCTCCACTCTTTACTTCCGCACGGATGCTGTTTTTTCAGTTTCACGATATCGCCTACTTCATAATCCATCCTGTCCCTCCCAATCTACAAAATGATCTCATATATTCTTACAGATCGTTATATGTTCAGATGCCGGCAAATACTTTTCCGATCGGTTCCTGGATCACCAGATCTGCATTTTTATCCTGCGATGTGACACTCATATTGATCACGACCAGTTTATTTCCTCTGTAATAATCAATCAGTCCGGCTGCCGGATAGACGATCAGGGAGGTTCCGCCGATGATCAGCATATCTGCATCCTGGATCGCCTGAATAGCTCTTGCCATGACGGTCATATCAAGCCCTTCTTCGTAGAGCACCACATCCGGTTTGATCCTTCCGCCACAGGAACAGGTCGGCACACCTTCTGCATGAAGCATATATTCTGCATCATAAGATTTTCCGCATTTCATACAGTAATTGCGGTGCACGCTTCCGTGAAGCTCCAGCACTTCTTTGCTTCCTGCCGCCTGGTGCAGTCCGTCGATATTCTGCGTGATGACTGCCTTTAATTTTCCGGCCTTTTCAAGCTCTGCCAGCTTTTTATGTGCCATGTTTGGCTTTGCATCCAGGCAGAGCATTTTATTTTTGTAAAAACGATAAAATTCTTCCGGGTTTCGCATGAAAAAACTATGGCTCAGAATGGTTTCCGGCGGATAATCATACTCCTGGTGATAAAGTCCGTCCGTACTTCGAAAATCAGGAATCCCGCTTTCTGTCGAGACACCGGCCCCGCCAAAAAATACAATATTATTACTTCCATTGATGAGTTCTTTCAGTTTTTCTGTGCCATTCATACAAATCACCCTTTCATACCCAAATTATATGATGCCAGAGGCAAAATCTCTTACACTGCCTTATAGGTTTCGATCAGCTTGCCCTGCACGAGAAATCTTGTCTCGGAATTTCCGGTACAGGTAGAAAGTGTCACGATTTTATCATCGCTTGTCACTTCGATGTCACGTTTCAAAACGGAACGTTCAAAACAGGAATCGATATATTCTTGAAATTTCTTTTTGTCGGAAAACTGAAGCTGATAGGTTTCGCTTGTCGCACCGACTTCCTGGCAGGAGAAAATTTCGTATTTATAAATCTTCTCCGGCGTATATACCCAGAAATATGCATCCGAGTCAAACACTGCCTGATCGCGGAATTGTTTTAATTTTCCGAACATGGAAAGATTTCGCATATTGTGTCCGTAAATGATCGTGTTCGGATCGGAAAAATCTTTTTTGCAGCCGTGATCCATAAAAATACATCCGGCAATATTCGGCTGATTTTCAAAGGTATTGTGCAGATAGTAATCGTTATCCTTGCCCTGCGTGACCGGATAACTGATATCGATCGCACCGACCTTCAGCCAGGCGATAATATCCTCATTCACGGCTTTCAGTCCGGCAAAATCGATCGGATTTTTCATCGTCGGCTCCGCCGCATCCGTGTTGATCTCTTCAAACATGCCCTTTTCATCAATATATTTATTCTCCAGTGCATGATACTCATCACTGCCCTTTTTATATTCCTGATAAATCGAAAGCAGCTGATAGCCGGAATAACAGAACACACCAAGTGCCACGATCATGATCAGCGTCCGGATCACATCTCCGGCGGTACGCTTCTTTTTCTTGTTTTCTTCCATTTAAATAACACCTCCCGATTGCCGCTGCCCTTTCGGCAAAAGTCGCTTCAGACGCACCACAAAACGGGTGGACTGAATGTCACTAAAGGCTTCGATCGTTCCTTCATGCAATTCCACGATCTCTTTTGCCACCGAAAGTCCAAGTCCGGCTCCTCCGGTCTGGCTCGATCTGGAATTGTCCGCACGGTAGAACTTTTCAAATACGGTCTGCAGTTTCTGTTTCGGGATCGGCTCACCCTGATTAGAAAATACGATGACAACGGCAACACCTTCCCCGTATGCACGCACATCAATGTTTGTGCCGCGGTAACTATAGGCAACCGCATTTCGCAGAAGGTTGTCAAACACACGGGCAAGTTTGTCCGGATCACCTTCTACCATAAGATCTTCTTCCGTATAAATATTTCCAGTCAGATTGTTATCGGCAAACACGGCATAAAATTCATCCATGATCTGCTCCAGCATCAGTGAAAGATTGATGGTCTCTTTCTCCAGACGGATATTCTGGAGATTGAATTTTGTGATCTCAAAAAATTCGCTGATCAGTTCACTTAGACGGATCGCCTTGGTGTGTGCGATATGGATATATTTTTTGCGTTCTTCCGGCGGCATATCCGGTTTTTCGTCCAACATACTTAAATACGCGATCACAGATGTGAGAGGCGTTTTGAGATCGTGTGCCAGATAAACGACCAGATCATTTTTCCGCTGCTCACTTTCCTGTGCCATGCGTTCTTTCCGTGCCAGCGTCATTTTCATGGTATTTAATTTTTCTGCGATCGGCTCCAGTTCCGTTTCCAGCTCGATCGGCTGTTTTGAATTTGATAAAACATTGTCGATCCCATCTCCGATGTTTTTCAGATAATTAGCAGTCTTTGACAGTGCCGCATAATATCCGACCAGAAACAGCAGCATAAATCCGATCCACTGAAACACATCCCGGTTTGCCCGAAATATATTCTGATAGATCACATCTGCTTCTGCCTGCGAAAGATTCATTTTCATCAGAATACCGATGATCAGGTTTGAGAGCTTTCCCTGAAACAATCCGTCAAGGATCAGTGTGATGATCATTTTTCCGACCACCAGGCTCATCATCATAATGCCCATCGTCTGCAGCATCATTTTCCATTTCAGCCTGCGATATTTATTTTTCAACGCGGTATCCCACTCCCCATACGGTCTTGATAAAATTACTTTTGCCGGTCGGTCCGCTCATCTTTTCTCTCAGGTGACGGATGTGGACCATAACCGTATTGTTGCTGTTTTTATAATATTTTTCTTTCCAGACTTCTTCAAACAGCCGCTCAGAACTGATGACCTGCCCGCGGTTGTCACACAGCAGCCAGAGGATATCAAACTCAATCGGTGTTAAAGTCAGATGCTTTTCATTGTAAATACACTCATGCGTGGTACGGTTCAGAAACATATTTCCAAAATCAATCACATCTTCCTGTGCCCTTCCGCCTGTATTGTACTTGGTAAACCGACGCATCTGTGCTTTGACACGTGCGATCAGTTCCAGCGGATTAAATGGCTTTGCCATGTAGTCATCTGCCCCGAGCATCAGACCGTTGATCTTGTCCATATATTCTGTTTTTGCCGTCAGCATAATAACCGGAAAATTATATTTTTCACGGATTTTCTGAAGAACCTCAAATCCATCAATATCCGGAAGCATCACATCCAGAAGTGCCATATCCGGTGCTGCTTTCTCAATCGATACAAGTGCATCTTTTCCTGTATAAAACTTTTCGACCTCAAAGCCTTCGTTTTTCAGATACAGTTCAATAACATCTGCGATTTCCTTTTCGTCATCAACCACTAAAATTCGGTTTCCCATTTCTGTACTTTCCTCCTGATACAGCTTGCACCCACTTTTCAAGTCGAACACAGGCAAAACCTGGTATGCGGTTCTGCGAAGCCTTAATCGTGCAAGAGTCTGAACTCCACCCAAGATTACAGACACCCGGCTCTGTCAAGAAAACCGGGTGCCGCCTGTAAGACTATGCTTTTATTAAAGTTCGCAGTTTCCTACTGTTCTCGGGAACGGGATTACGTCACGGATGTTTGACATACCGGTCAGGTACATAACGCAACGTTCGAATCCAAGTCCGAAACCTGCATGTCTTGTAGATCCATATTTTCTCAGATCCAGATAGAATCCATAATCTTCTTCCTTCAGTCCCAGCTCATTCATGCGTGCGAGCAGTTTTTCGTAGTCGTCCTCTCTCTGACTTCCGCCGATGATCTCACCGATACCAGGCACAAGACAGTCCATAGCAGCAACGGTTTTTCCATCTTCGTTCAGTTTCATGTAGAACGCTTTGATCTCCTTTGGATAATCTGTTACAAATACCGGACGTTTGAAGATTTTCTCAGTCAGGTAACGCTCATGCTCTGTCTGCAGATCACATCCCCAGGATACCTTATATTCAAATTTATCATTATTTTTCTCAAGCAATTCGATTGCTTCTGTATAAGTAACGTGTGCAAACTCGGATTCCACTACATGTTTCAGACGGTCAATCAGTCCTTTATCGACAAAATTGTTGAAGAACTGCATTTCTTCCGGTGCATTTTCCATGACATAGCGGATCACATATTTCAGCATGGACTCTGCAAGGATCATGTCATCTTTCAGATCAGCGAATGCGATCTCCGGCTCGATCATCCAGAATTCTGCTGCATGACGTGTTGTGTTGGAGTTCTCTGCACGGAAAGTCGGTCCGAATGTATAAATGTTGCGGAATGCCTGTGCAAAGGTTTCGCCATTGAGCTGTCCACTTACGGTCAGGTTGGTCTGTTTTCCGAAGAAATCCTGGCTGAAATCTACGCCGCCCTGCTCTGTTTTCGGGATGTTATTCAGATCCATAGTTGTTACCTGAAACATTTCGCCCGCACCTTCGCAGTCACTTCCGGTGATCAGCGGAGTATGCACATAAACGAAATCTCTCTCCTGGAAGAATTTGTGGATCGCATAAGCGGTCAGGGAACGTACACGGAACACTGCCTGGAACGCATTGGTTCTCGGACGCAGATGTGAGATGGTACGCAGATATTCAAAGCTGTGACGTTTTTTCTGAAGTGGGTAATCCGGTGCGGAAGCTCCTTCTACCACAACTTCGTCTGCCTGGATCTCAAATGGCTGTTTTGCTTCCGGTGTCGGGATCAGCGTACCGGTAACGATAACGGCTGCTCCTACATTCAGTTTGGAAACCTGTGCAAAGTTTTCCATTTTATCGTGGTATACGATCTGCAGTGTCTCAAAGAAAGTACCGTCATGCAGCACTAAAAATCCAAATGTCTTGGAATCTCTGACGCTTCGAAGCCATCCTCCCACTGTAATCTTCTGATTTAAATATTTTTCCGTATCACGGTAAATTTCTCTTACTGTTACCAATTCCATTTTATAAACTCCTTTGTTTTCCATTTTTACAGCAGAATCTGGTTCTGCCGTTTTCTTACTGCTCTCAGTATATCCTAATCTTTCCGACGGTGCAAGCAGGATATGGAAAAGCTTGCGTACATTTCGCTTTGTTTTTGCCTCCAGACCATGAAAAATGTTCAGCATCTTCATCATTTTCTGTAAACGGTTCTGCGTAAAATCCATAACCGTGTCTGCCTGAGTCGCTTCAATGATCTCAAAAAGGGCATCCACGATCTCCTGCTGCTCTTCAGGAGAATACGATGCGATCCACTCATTGATCTGCTGATTTTTCTTTTCGGTCGCCGGGTTAATCTCTTCTTTGTATACAAAATCCCCTTCTTTTACTACCCAGGTGAACATATCATGCTGCAGCACACCTTTCCCGGAACTTTCCACAACCTGATAACTTCCCGCAGTATGCAGAAGCATGCCCACAAAGGAATCCTGCGGAACCATTTTGATGATCTTCTTTTCGATCCGAAGATAACCTTCTTTCCGGTAAATATCTTCCCGGAAACCCGGCCCGTCAAAACAGTATACGGCTCTGATCCGGTCCTGGATCTGCGGTTCTGTCTCCATCGCTGCAAAGACTGCCTCATTGCCGCCTTTGGAATGTCCGCCAATCATCAGCGGGGCATCGCCGGTGTATTCTGCAATGTGCCGCAGATAGAGCCTTGCCGCCGTCTGCGACGGAATCGGGCTTTTCAGTGCCATATCAAAATCTTCTCTCCAGCCGACGATCGTCTCATCTGTCCCGCGAAATGCCACATACACCGTTCCATCTTCCAGCAGAAATGTAACTGCCGAGAACTGCATCTGCATTTCTTTGTCCGTGAGATTGGTGTAATAATTGAGCCGCATTTTTGCAAAACGCCTGCTTCTGGCAACCGCCGCATAGAGCCTGCGATTATCTTTTTCATACCAGTCTGACACATACAGACTGTCGTATTTCGGATGTTTGCGAAGAGAACGCATCGTCACTCCTCTGATGTCATTTCCATCCATTTTTTCGACAAGATCCGGCACCAGATCCTGAAATTTAAAATAAGACAGCTGACACAGGATCAGACTGTCTACGTGGGAAAAAGGTCTTTCCCCGAAAGAAAGACCTCCATATTCCTTTAAATATTTTAATGTATTATCCGTAAGTTTCATATTCTATCACCTGCAGATTTTAAAGTTCCAGTCTTCCGACTTCTTTGTAATCGTTTGCCATGTCATAAATACGGATCTGTCCGCCGCCGACCAGATAAAAATCATCGCCGATAAAGCAGCCTCGGACTTCCTGAAGTCCTCTGTAAGAGTAGCCATAGTAAGAATCTCCGAGATTTTCCGTGAAGACATTTTCAAATCCTTTTTCTTCATCATAGCAAAAGACCATATAGCTGGAATCACACATGAAGCCAAAAACATTTTTTTCCGTATCAATCATCGCCGCTTTGTAATTGTAGAACAGCGGGCAGTCGTAAGTGTCTTTGATCACAAACTTGTGCAGCTGTTTTACGTTGGACGGATCGGATACATCAAACATCGCAAGTTTGATACCTGTATAAGCTCCTGTCTCCGGATCAACTTCGTTGCCCACACCGAGCAGTTTGTTTTCTCCGTAAAAATGCAGATACGAGGAAAATCCTGTGATTTTCAGTTCTCCAAGTATTTTCGGATCAGACGGATCGCTTAAGTCAACCGAAAACAGCGGATCTGTATTGCGAAATGTCACAAAATATCCGATATCACCGAGAAATCTTGCGGAACGGATGTCTTCTCCTTCTGCCAGATCTCCAATGTTTCCGCAGACCTGCATCGCATCATCCAGCACATAGAGTGCATTTTTCTGTGTCTCCCCGCTGTAGTCTGTCAGAACAACTCTGAGATAACTGTTGTACTCATTCATAGAAAAACTGTCGTTCAGAGAACCTTTTAGATCTGCTGCACCTTTCGCCTGGATCTTCCCTTTCTGGCAGGAGAATTTCAGAATCTGTGTCATCGTCACATCACTGCTCCAGTTTGTGTTGCTGATATAAATATTATTCTCACTTACATAAAAATTCTCCGCTGCAGATACAACTGCTTTCTGATCTATGATCGCATCCGGTTTTCCGGTGCTCACAGAAGAGATTACCAGGCAGGAAGTACTGTTCTGATACTCCGGAAGAAAAATATCCGAGGACTCCATTCTTGCACCATTGACTGCAGGAATGTACTCATCAATTTCCGATGCATCGCTGACCTGCGGATCAAACTGCGTAAACAGATAAACGATATCGCCGTTTTTTCTGGAAGTGCTGTAGTGTCCCTGCTGCTGAACCACACCGGTGAGCTGCGGCTGGGAACGGTCGGAAATATCATAGGTGTAAAGTTTTGTATAATTTTCCGTATCCGCCGTGTAAGTATCTTCTTCAGCATCACTGTTCAGCGTAGTCTTGCTTCCGGTCACGATCAGGCTCAGCGTGTCGCCGTCCACGTACATTTCCTGCGGTGTCTCATTCAATGCATCCAGCATGATCGTTCCCTCTGTCTGCAAAGCCTTGTCTTCTGCACGGATCAGACGGACACTGCCGGTCGCTTTCATCACATACAGATATTTTCCGTCCGTCTTGACTACATCTGCTTCATCCACGCCTGCTTCCTGCAGATTTGTCTTTGAATAAGAAAGCCCTGCTCCCGCATTTGTCTCAGAGCTTCCCATATCCATGGCCGCCATCGCCGAATCTTCCACCATATAGTCGTTTGTCGTACCTCTTGCCAGCTCTGCTGTCTCATACCCGCCATATCCGCTTTCTGTTTTTTTCAGGGCATCAAAAATCTCCTGATAACTCTTTGCACCGGCAAAAACATAATTACCGGATTCAACATCCGCTGACGTCTGGGCCGTCGTTGTTTTTTCTGTTGTTGCTTCCGTTGTATTTTCTGTTGTAACTTCAAAAATTTCTGTCTCACCTGTCGCTTTTGTACTCTGCGATGCGTCTGCAAGCGACATCGTTCCGGCTTCATTCTGGCTGTTTTCGCCATTTGTGCCGGAAAGTCTGGTAAGACCCGTCACCCCTCCGATGATCACCAGTGCGAAGACTGCCGCAACTGCTCCCCACTGGGCATATCTTCGAAACTGGCTTTTTTTATCCACCGGCTGTTCTTCCAGCAGACGTTTAATCTGCTCTGGATGGATTTCTTCCGGTGCATCGACATTTTCACCGGATTTTTTTATCATATCCAAAATCTTTTTTTCATCCATACAATCCAACTCCTCTCACTCACTAAGCATCTGCTCCATTTTCTTAAGAGCACGGCTTTTCAGAGAACGCACGGTATTCTCATTCATTTCCAGCATGGAGGCAATCTCTTTTCCGGTATATCCGCCAAACAGACTGGAAGAAAGTATCAGACGTTCTTCGTCATTTAATTTATAAAATGCCGCCCGCACATCCATATCTTCGCTCGTGTCACGTTCCCGCCATGCCAGATCGGCCGGAAGCTCCACGGCACGGTTCAGATAGGATTTCAGCTTCTGTCTGCATTTGTTGGCAAGAATCCGGAAAATCCAGGCACGAAAAGCATTTTCGTCTTTTAACCCTTCAATCCCCTTCCAGGCATCCAGTACCGTCTCACTTACAACATCTTCTGCTTCATGCCTGTTTTTCAGGGTATATAATGCAAATCGAAACATATCCTGATATACTTTCTCGTATTTTGCAGCAAAATCTTCTGCATTTCGCTCCATATGATCACCCCATTCTTTTTATGCTCAGGAGGCGTTCCGTCTGCAGCCTTCCCGCCTCTCATCTATACAGTGTCATTTTTTTCGTGTTTTGTTGCATGGAAAATTTTTTTCTCTTTTTACTCCTCAAGCGGATCAAAATACGTTACAAACTGATTTCCGGCTGCTTCAAACATATCGGCACTTTCTTCCAGTCCGTAATAATAGGTCTCGGCTTCTCCCGGCTTTAACAGAATCGTATTGTACTGGTCATATCCGGCAATGATCACAACGCCGTCTGCTGTTTTTGCCAGAACCGGCGTGCCCTCGCTTACATAATACAGCACACTGTCGAGTGTACATCCGGTCAGGTCAAGTACCTGTTTGCCGAGATTTTTTGACAGTTTTTTGATGTTCATCTTACCGCTTAAAATCACATCCGGAAACGTACTGATATCCAGCTTGCAGGTGGTCTGTTTGTTGCCTCGCTCCCAAATCAGCTGCTGTTTGTTGTTTACCACAACGCCAAGCTGATCATCTGCTCTCTGTACCGCCTCACTGATCGTGGTGTACATGCTGTCGAGATGACCTTTCGCATAGACATAGTAAAGTTCTTCTGTCTGTTTTTGGGCCGGAATCGATACTTCTGCAGCCTCTTCGCCTTCTGCCTTGACCTGTTTTGCATAAAGGATCTGCGGTGTTGTACCTTCCTCGATCGTCTCACCCGTTTTCAGAATGGTTTCTGTCTGTTTTTTGTCGCTTTCTACATACGCAAATCCATAAGCCGCTTCATCGTCCGCACTGCTGTTTACGATGTGATCCTGGCTGGTCTCTGTATAGCCGCGTTTCGTTTTCTTGACACGGTCCAGCGTCAGCAGTTTGTCATTTACGCTTCCGCCAATCACGTAACAGCCGTCCGGCTCATAAGTCTTTAATGTCTCTCCCGCAGAATTTACGATTAGTACTTTGTACATCGGGAATACTTCGCTTCCTTTGTCTTCTGTGTCAATATCCGAAACCTTCGCCACGCCGTACACCAGGTCAGAATCGATAAATCCGATTGGCTGCAGACGTTCATCACTGTCGCAGGTAAATGCAGTATCGTTTCCTGTTTCCAGATCACGCAGATTCAGCGTAGAAGAATCGTATTTTTTATTTTCCTGAAGCCATGCAAATTTTCCTCCGGTGGAAGAGCCGACATAACATCCGCTGCTTAAGTTGGAAAACTGTTCTGTCACTGAATTATCTGTGATATTGATATCGTAAAAACTTCCTTCCAGTGTCAGATAAAAATGTGTCCGGTCCGCTGACATATAACCCAGATTTTCGACATCTTTATCCAGCAGGGAGAATGCTTCCTGTGTTTCCACATAAAGCCGCTCCGTGATACTCGTTGTCGCTGCATCGTAAGTATAGACCGCAACGCCGCACTCTCCTTCATGTTTGCCACGGTTCATATAACCGCACAGAAGGAAGGTCATATTTCCGCTGGAATCTATATTTATGATGCGGATATTATTTTCATCATAAATATCTCTCGCATCCAGCTTTCCATTCTGAAGGAAACTGAACACCTGCGTCAGCTTTTTCGTCCCCGTTTCATAAAGCCACAGGGAACCCTGCTGTGCAAATGCAAAATATTTTTTGTCGGTATCACTTTTGTAGGTCAGATCCCGACTGTTGATGCCAAGGCGGATACCATTTGTCACAAGAATCGAATTTTCCGGATCAAAAATCTCATTTGTATCACGCTCAAAATCAAGCAGCATGACCTGAGATTCTGCGTATCGCATACGATAGTATTCTGTCACATGATACATTTCCATCTCTTCGGTATCACCGGTGGCTGTGATCACATAATCCATTTCCAGTGTTGCCGTGTTTTCGTTTAATTCCTTGATGCTCGGGATCGGCTTTAAATATGCCTGCGGCGTGAGCTTTCCCCACATCAGCTGTGCACCGGAACTGTGAATGTCCATATGGGCAAGCGTTGTGTTATCGGCATCTTCATTTGGCTCGATCGTCTGTGAGATCATTCCGTCTTCATCATTCCCGTTTAAACATTTCTCATAAAATCCGGTTGCAAAATTCAGGTAGTTTTCTGTATTCAGGTTCGCCTGGTTGATAATGCGTGTGTAATAATAAATATCCCTGACACCGGCAGTCACTTTGATCTTCATGATATATTCTGTGTTGATCAGGATCTTATTATTAACTTTCAGTTCTGCCGTCACATAATCATCCTGTTTGCCAAGTGTCGTTACCAGCGTATTTTCCAGTGATTTGCTGCCATCCGCAGACAGTACTTCGTAGCTGACGCTGCTGATCTGGTTTTCAAACGGCTGGATCTGTATATTTACTGTTTTATCATTACTGAGCGGTGTCAGTGTATCCCGCATGGCAATGACATCCATTTCCTGTGCATAACCATGCATACAGTTGATCTGTTTTCCGTTCAGATCAACATAAACCAGCGGAAACGTAGCCTGTGCCATCACTTCAGAGGTATCTGCCATTTTTTTTCCGAGGATTTTGGATGTACCAAAGACAGCTGCCGCAAAAACAAGCACCAGAACTACGATCCTTATCAATATTTTCTTCATTTACATTTCCCCTTTTTCTTTTCTCAAACGTCCAAGCAGCGGATCAACACCAAGAAATTTCTCACAGGCATCCAGTTCTTTGATCTCATGTGGTTTTCCGGTTTTTACTGCTCTTATAAGAATATTTTTCGGAGTATGCTCCATATCAATAAACTCCAGGATCTGCACCTGATATCCGGCTTCTTCCAGTCTTCCTGCCCGGAGTGCGTCCGTCACAAGTGCAGCGATCCGCTCCTTGATCAGACCATATTTCAGAACTGGTTTCAGAATCTCATTTTCCATCTGTTTATTCAGTTCATGCTGACAGCAAGGCACAGACAGGATTACTTTTGCATCCCATTCCAGAGCCTTCTCCAGAGCATAATCTGTGGCCGTATCACAGGCGTGCAGCGTCACAACCATGTCCACTTTGGAAACGCCCTCGTAATCTGCAATATCTCCGGTCAGAAAAGTCAGTTTATCATAGCCGTATTTTTCCGCAAGGGCATTGCAGCGTGCGATCACATCTTCTTTCAGATCCAGTCCGATCACACGGATATCATAGCCATTTAAAATCTTCAGATAATAATAAAGTGCAAACGTCAGGTAAGATTTGCCGCATCCGAAATCCAGGATCGTAAGCTCTCTGCCCTTTTCCATCTGTGGCAGGATATCCTGCACAAACTCCAAGAAACGGTTGATCTGGCGAAATTTGTCGTATCTGGCATGCACGATCCTGCCCTCTGCAGTCTGCACTCCAAGATCAATCAGAAACGGCACCGGAATCCCTTCCTCCAGAATGTAATGTTTCTTACGATTGTGCATCAGAACCGGTGCATCCAGTTTTGTCACACTCTTTTTACGTTTGATCGTCACTTTTCCCTTTTTGCTGATCAGAACTGTGATCAGCTCGTCCTGCATCTGGATCTGAAGCTGCCGGAAATCCTCTTCCATAAATTTCAGAACATCCCCGATCAGTTCATCACGATCGCAGTTGTTGTGAAACTCCTGCTTCCCCTTGCGTGCTGCAGACTGAAACATCAGACTTCCTTTTTGCAGAACCGGCCGGATACGCACTTTGGAAATGCCATCCTTGTCCCTCGCCCCGCTTGCTGTCATATGTATCAGCTTTTCACAGACACACTCCTCCAGCAATATTTTTAATTCTTCCATATATCCTGTACCCTTTCTTTTCAAGTCGAACGCACGTGAGACTTGGTGCGTGATTCTGGTCAGCGAAAGCTGACATATTCTTCTCAGAATCACTGCACAT
>NZ_JBKVNQ010000022.1:0-10529 GCF_046967715.1 Hominisplanchenecus sp. | reverse complement strand
TCCCACTGAGAAAGACTTGTTATTACTCACCACTTGCAGAAGTGGGAGTCTTCTCAACTGAGATAATACGACTGAGATGAGAACTGCTGTATGACCTCAGCAGTCCCCTCCATTGTAATGTCTTTGCTTTAAAACCACAACTTAAATTTTTTTAAACTGACCTCCGTCTGCCCCTTTTGTTTCGGTTCAGTATCTCCTGCGGCAGCTTCGCCGTCTGCACCTCCTGCGGTACATTTCCTGATACAACAGCACCTCGATCATATCCCCCAGCCAGTTTTTATGCGGCGGATAACGTCTCCTTACCTCCTGCTGCATAACCATCGCCTGATCCCGGTCATCCTCCTCTTCGACCGGATATTTCTCCTGAACCTTATCATAAATCCGGTTTTTGATCCGCTCAAACATCACCTTATCCGGATACTCATCAAACATCATGCTGCCGTCGTACTCCATCTGGTCACACTCATCCTCCACCACACTTAGAACATCCTTCGCCACCTCCGGATAAAGTTCCTTCATCTTCTTCATGTCCCGCTCATTTTGCATCTCATCCAGATACGCCTGCGGATACATGTTTGCCGGATAAACAGGATAACCACCTGCCATGCCCATCCACGGTGCCATCGGGCTTTCCACCGGCATCATCGCTCCCGGCATCGGATAACCCTGATGATATGACATAAAATTCCACGGAAATTTTTCTTCAAAAGAATCCATGATTGTCTCACTCCACTCGCAAAACATTTGCTATAAAATATGCTTTCCCCTGTGCAGACGTGAAAAAAGTGGTACAATAAATGATGCCAAGGATGAAAAAGTCCAACGTCGTTCTTGCTTGCAAGATAAGACGATTGACCTTTTCATCCGCTTAAACATGAGGATAAAGCAAACCGAGGTGTCCCCACATGCGTACGATCTTTCATATTGATGTAAATTCCGCTTATCTAAGCTGGACGTCTGTCGAAAATTTAAAAACAGGAAACGGTCCGGATCTGCGAGAAATCCCTGCCATCATCGGCGGCGATCAGAAGACACGCCACGGCGTTGTCCTCGCCAAATCCATTCCGGCAAAAAAATTCGGCATCCACACAGGCGAACCTGTCGTGAATGCCTTAAAAAAATGCCCAAATCTTGTAATGGCACCGCCCAACCACGACCTTTATCATGCGTACAGCTGCCGCATGATGGACTTTCTGCACAGCCTGACTCCTGATATTGAACAGGTCAGCATTGATGAATGTTTCCTGGATTTTACCGGGATTTCCCATCGCTATCCGTCACCTTACACCGCTGCCAGATACATCAAGGACGAAATCCACAGCCGCTTTGGCTTTACCGTAAATGTCGGTATTTCTTCCAATAAACTTCTGGCAAAAATGGCATCGGATTTTGAAAAGCCGGATAAAATACACACTCTGTTTCCAGACGAAATCCCGCAGAAAATGTGGCCTCTTCCGATCGGAGAACTGTTCATGGCAGGCAAATCTTCCGTGAAAGCTCTGAACAACCTCGGCATCCGCACCATCGGAGAACTTGCTGCCTCCGACCCGAAACTGATCACGCTCAATCTGAAAAGCCATGGAACCATGCTCTGGAATTACGCAAATGGCATCGATAACAGCCCGGTCTGTTCCACCCCGGCGGAGGCAAAAGGGATTGGAAACTCTACCACTCTGTCCTCCGACCTGACAAAAGAATGCGAGGCTGTACCGATCCTGCACTCCCTTGCAGAAAGTGTTGCATCCCGCCTGCGAAAAGCACACAAAAAAGCCGGCAGCATCTGTGTGGAAATCAAATACTACGATTTTCAGTCTGTTTCCAGACAAACCCAGATTGATATTCCAACAAATTCTACCGACCTGATCACTCAGACCTCTAAACGGCTCTTCCACGAACTCTGGAATCAGCAGCCCGTTCGCCTGTTAGGTATCCGCACTACCAAACTCGTCGATGAAAATGAGCCCGTCCAGCTTTCCTTGTTTGACCTGGATTTTTCCGATATTTCTGCAAACAAAACAAATGCCAATGCCGATTTTCCGAAAAAACCATCCCCGGAAAAACAGAAAAAACTGGATGCAGCACTTGATTCTATTCGCAAAAAATATGGAAAAAAAGCGGTGACACGAGCAAGTGAGATGGAGTAAAAAACTACCTCTCCACTTTCTTCTTTCTTCTCTTCTGTGGCTTTTTCGTCTTTTTCTTCACAGAATACCCGAACGTCCCGATCTCTTTTCCGAGATCCAGATATTCTCCGTGCGAATATGCGATCAGCCCGCTTTTATTGAGCTGAAATTTTCCATTCTCATCAAGATATTTTTCATCAACATGAACTGCCAGTACTTCTGCGAGGAACATATGGTGCGAACCGAGTTCTTTCTTCTCGGTGATACGGCACTCGATATTGACCGGTGCTTCCGCGATCAGCGGTGCTTTGACCTTCGTTGCTTCCACCGCAGTCAGCCCGGTCTCTTTGAATTTATCGACATCCCGGCCGGAACGTACGCCGCAGTAGTCAGTTGCCCGTGCCAGCTCTTTTGTTGTCAGGTTGATGACAAATTCTCCTGTCTCATCCAGAATATCATACGAATAACGCTGCGGTCTTACCGAAATATAAACCATCGGCGGGTTGGTACAGACGGTTCCCGTCCACGCCACCGTGATGATGTTTGGTTTCTCGCCCTCCCTCTGACAGCTGACCATCACTGCCGGAAGCGGATAGATCATATTTCCCGGTTTCCAGATTTGCTTTGCCATAATTATAATTGCCTCCTACTGCTGCATTGCCGTCATAAAGCTCGGGATCAGCTGTTTCTTTCTGGAAACAACACCCGGCAGGATCACAGACTGCTCGCCTTCCTGCGGCTCTTTGTGGAACGCTTCGCTTACCACATTTTTGCTGTCTCCGCCGTAGAACAGCAGCTCTGTGCTTTCGTTGATAATATCTGTCAGCATAAAGAACAGCATGGATTCTCCGTGGCTTCCCAGAGCCTTTTCCATATATGGAAGCAGTTCTTTCTTGATCTCGGTCAGCTCATCCGCATTTACAGAAGTGATCTGTCCAACGCCAAAGCTGGATTTATTTAACTCAAATTTCTTGAAATCCTGATAGAAGATTTCTTCCGGTGATTTATTCTTTAAGTTGCTTCCCGCTGCAAACATCTCGGATGCCAGCTCTTCGCATTTGACACCGGCGATCTCCGCCAGCTTTTCTGCCGCTGCCTTGTCCATCGCCGTACAGGTCGGAGAACGGAACATCAGCGTATCCGAAAGAATTGCAGAACAGAGCAGTCCGGCAATATTTGGCTCGATCGTCAGATTTTTTTCCTGATAAACCTGATACAGAATCGTTGCCGTACATCCAACCGGCTGATTGCGGAAATAAACCGGAGCCATCGTCTGCAAAGATCCGATCCTGTGGTGATCGATGATCTCCAGAATCTCTGCACTTTCGATGTTGTCAACCGCCTGCGAAATTTCATTGTGATCCACAAGGCAGAGCTGTCTGCGTTTGATACCCAGCAAGTTACGTCTGGAAACCATTCCCACATATTTTCCGTGTTTATTCAGAACCGGGAAATCTCTGTGACGCAGTTTTGCCATAACTTCTTTGATATCATCCGTATAATCGTCAATGCTGAATTTCACCAGATTCTCACTGGTCATAAAATGTTTCACCGGCATACTCTGATTGATCAGTCGTGCAACCGTATAAGTATCATGCGGAGAACTGATCACAAAACATTCTCTCTCCTCTGCCAGTCGGCGGATCGTCTTCGAAATCGGAACACCCATACAGACAATGATACAGCTTGCCCCCATCTCGATCGCACAAAGCTGAGCCTCATAACGGTTTCCCAGAATCACCAGATCATTCTGCTCCACACTTTGTTCCATCACTTCCGGGCTGGATGCCGCGATCAGCACCTTTCCATCCGTAAAATGTGCATGCTCATTTCCAACGATCATCGTTCCATCTACTGTTTCCAGAATGTTGCGATACGGCGTTCTTGCCTCAGAAAGCGCTGCATTGTTGTAAACATCCATGTACGATTCTGTAATGTCGTTTGTCGTGATCAGACCCTCCAGCTCCTGATTCTGATTAAGGATCGGAAGGGTAAATACATTTTCATTCCGCATCAGCGTCCATGCTTTTTTCAGAGAAATTTTACTGTCCACTCCACCGACTTTACGCACATCCATGTCTTTGACACGCGTACCGACATTCGGCATATAGCCCGGTGTATTCATCTGAAAACGTTTCAGCACATACAGCGTTTCTTCGTTGATCTGACCGGCACGCTTTGCCTCGTAAACGGGATTTTCCTCCGTTCTGTTTTTGATATCTGCATAAGCGATCGCAGAACAGATCGAGTCCGTATCCGGATTCTTGTGTCCGATCACATAAATTTTCCTCTTATTGTTTTCCATAATAGCCTCCATATGATTATAACGTAAAACGCTCCGGCAGTAACTGCTCCAGTGTATAACTTTTCCAGTTTTCCGTATCTTTTGCCAGCAGAATCTCAAAATCTGCTTTGCAGAATTCTGCCATCACCTGACGGCACACGCCGCACGGCGGACAGTAATCTCCGGCTTCGCCCCGTTTATTTCCGACGATCGCTATCGCCGTAAAATCCCGCCTGCCTTCTGACACTGCCTTAAAAAATGCTGTCCGCTCCGCACAGTTGCCCGGCGAATATGCCGCATTCTCAATGTTGCAGCCCTGATAGATCTTACCGTCTTCTGTGAGCAGTGCCGCCCCGACCAGAAACTCTGAATACGGTGCATAAGCCTGCTGCTGTGCCAGAAAAGCCTGTCTTACCAGCTCTTTTCTATCTCTGTCATCCATCCTGCAAATCCCTCCGTTATTCAGGTGCGATTTCAAGTGCCAGTTCCATCATATCATGAAAACTCTTTTCACGTTCTGCTGAGTTTGTCGCCTCTCCGGTAACAATGCTGTCCGAGATCGTACAGATCGCAAGAGCCTGTTTTCCGGTTCTCGCCGCATTCATATACAATGCCGCCGCTTCCATTTCCACGGCCAGTACGCCCATTTTCCGCCAGTTCACATCCAGGTTGGAATCGCTGTAAAATGTATCCGAAGAAAGCAGATTTCCGACCATATAATGCAGACCTTCCCTTTTTTCTGCCGCTTCCACTGCTTTTCTCAAAAGTGGAAAAGATGCCGTTGGAGCAAAGCTTCCCGGAAGCTGATACTGTGCCGCAAAATTCGAATTTGTGCAGGCACCGATGCCAAATACCAGATCCCGCAGATGCAGATCTTCCCTGAGTGCACCTGCCGTGCCGATCCGGATAATATTTTCCACATCATAACCATTGAACAGCTCATAAGAATAAATGCCCATTGAAGGCATTCCCATGCCGCTCGCCATCACAGAAACTCTCTTGCCCTTATAAGTTCCCGTATAACCTGACATCTGGCGCACCGAGTTGACCAGAACTGCATCTTCCAGATAATGTTCCGCTATAAATCTCGCCCGCAGCGGATCACCCGGCATCAGTACTGTTTTTGCAAAATCACCCTTTTTTGCCTCTATATGAGGTGTCGGAATATTCATAAGTCCATCCTTTCCGCAGACACCCGTCTGCTCCTGTTTTTATTATTTTAGCATTTTTGGATGTCAT
Organism: Hominisplanchenecus sp.; assembly: GCF_046967715.1. Classification (NCBI taxonomy): domain Bacteria; kingdom Bacillati; phylum Bacillota; class Clostridia; order Lachnospirales; family Lachnospiraceae; genus Hominisplanchenecus; species Hominisplanchenecus sp. Next base: position 4,883 of record NZ_JBKVNQ010000022.1, on the reverse strand, counting down.
GGTCAAAAGTTATTTCCCAAGTTGCTTTACAAATTCATCGCAAAAAGGTATATTGGAATCATATTTTACAGACCCGGCAGCAAGTCTTCCGGTCTGCATCTTTTTGCCTTAACACTACAAAATCAACAGGAGGTATTACAATGTCAGAAGAATTAAAAACATCTGAAGAACTCGCAGCAGAAGCCGAAACTTCGGCTGCTGAAACACCGGAAATCACCGAAACTGCCGCACCGGAAGAACCGGCAGAAACCATGGCTGATTACGCTGAAGAACTGGAAGCTTCTTTCAAACAAATCCATGAAGGCGATATCCTCACCGGAACCGTAATCGGTGTTTCCGAATCTGAGATCACACTGGATCTGAAATACTACACCGAAGGTATCATCCGTCTGGAAGATTTCACAAGCGATCCTGGATTTAATCTCAAAGAAGATGTTCACATCGGTGATGAGATCTCCGCAACCGTGATCCGCAGAGATGACGGAGAAGGCCACATTCTGCTCTCCTCCAAAGAAGCGAATGACATTCTCGCATGGGACAAATTCAAAAAATACATGGAAGAAGGCACCAACCTGACCGTTAAGGTCGGTGGCATCGTAAAATCCGGTGTGGTTGCATACCTGGACGGCATCCGCGGTTTCATCCCGGCATCCAGGCTTTCCCTGAACTATGTAGAAGAAGACGCTCTGAACGACTGGCTCGGCAAAGAACTGGAAGTCCGTGTCATCAATGCTGATACTGAAAACAAACGTCTCGTCCTTTCCGCAAGAGAGATCCTGCGTGAGAAAGCAGATGAAGAACGCAAAGCAAAAGTTTCCAACGTTCAGGTCGGACTCGTTACCGAAGGAACCGTAGAGACCATCAAACCTTACGGTGCATTTATCAACCTTGGAAATGGCCTGTCCGGTCTGCTGCACGTTTCTCAGATCTGCGAAAAACGTATCAAAACACCGGCAGCTGTTCTGTCCGAAGGTGATACTGTAAAAGTCAAGATCACTGCGATCAAAGACGGAAAACTGAGTCTGAGCATGAAAGCCCTGAACGATGTAGCTGCAGAAGAAGTCGAAGAAGAGACTTTCGAACTTCCGGAGACAGAAGCCGCTACCACAAGTCTTGGCTCCCTGTTCAAAAACATTAAGCTTTGATGTTACGATGAAAAGATGCATACGAATTGTTCCGTACTTTGTACTCCAACAATTCCGTCATGTATTAGTACATTCCAACAAAAAACAGGTCTGTTCAAGACCTGTTTTTGTTATTTTCACACACTTTTCACAGAGTGTTCATATTCTATTCATACATCATTGTTACTATGTAAACAGTTCAAGAGCGAAAGCTTTTGATACACTTTACACAAAGCAATAAATTTTTTCATAATAGCCTCCAATGTACCAGACATTGGGGGCACTCCTCATTTTACGGATATTTTTGTGCCGGATTTCACACACTCTCCGATTCGTTTCTATTTTTCAATCCCCATTCTGGATGCCTGACCCTCATCAAACGGATGCTTGATCTTTTTGATCTGCGATACATAGTCTGCCGCAGCGATCATCGCCTCGCTTGGTGTATTTCCGGTCAGGATCACTTCCAGCTTGTCCGGTTTCTTTTTCAGAAAGTCAAGTACCAGCTTTTCATCCAGCAGTCCCGCACTAATCGTATAGATCGTCTCATCCAGAAAAAGCACATCGAAATCTTCCTCCACCGCTTTCTTTGTCACCTTCTCAAACTGACTGTTATAGAAAGCAAGACGTTCTTTCTTTTCCTGTTCCGTCATCTGAAAGCTGAATTTCTCCTGATCCAGTCCGTTTACGATTGAAACATTCTCTATCTTTTCCAGAATGTTTCGTTCACTCGTCTTGTTGTTTTTCATAAACTGATAGATCAGTACACGGTAGCCATAACCGGCTGCCCGCACACAGAGTCCCATTCCTGTTGTTGTCTTTCCTTTTCCGTCCCCGAAATAAATATGGACAAGCCCTGTTCCTTTTCGATTCATAATTTCTTTTTACACCTCCTGCATATTTGATCAAATCAGATGCATAGGAAATCTGATACATGATTCTGTCGGAATCACTTTGCAGGAGGCTTAAGCTCACTCCTACAGTTCCAGTTTCATATCGCCGTCTTTGATCCAGCCTTTTTTTCTCATAAATTCGGACACTGCCAGTGTGATCACTGCCGGCAGCACAATCTGGAATACCACAATGATGATCATTGTCATGGTACCTCCGATTTCCGGTGCCATCGTCTGATAGGTCATGATCTGCCCTACAAATCCTGCGGTTCCCATACCGGAGCCTGTTGCATTGCTCGTCATTTTGACCAGCATTGTGCTGACCGGTCCCAAAACGGCACTGGAAACAATCGCCGGAATCCATATGATTGGTTTTCTTACAATATTCGGCACCTGCAGCATAGATGTTCCAATGCCCTGTGCCAGAAGTCCGGCAACCTTATTTTCACGATAGCTTGCCACCGCAAATCCTACCATGTTACAGCAACATCCAATCGTCGCCGCACCGGCTGCAAGTCCGGAAAGATTTAAAATAATACCAAGAGCCGCAGAACTGATCGGCAGTGTCAGGATCATTCCCATCAGCACGGAAACCACGATTCCCATGATAAATGGCTGCTGTTCTGTTCCCCAGTTGATGATTGCACCAAGTCCGGTCATAAATTTGGAAATCGGCGGTCCTACGATCAGACCGACTGCACATCCGGTTACGATCGTCACGATCGGCGTTACCAGAATATCTACTTTTGTCTTACCGGAAACCAGATGTCCCAGTTCAATTCCTGCAAATGCCGCTACAAATGCACCGAGCGGTTCTCCAGGCCCTGCCAGAACAACGCTTCCGTCAACCAGAAGTGAACCTGCCAGAATCTTACTTGCAAATCCTCCTGTCATGCCGGCCGTTGCCGCAGAAAGCACCACCAGCGGACTTTCCTGATAACGGTGTGCCACACCGACACCGATACCAGCACCGGTCATCGCCGCTGCCATCTTTCCCATGATAAAAAGCATGTCTCCAATGTTTCCGCCGATCAGATTTCCAATCTGTTGGATTATTGTACCAACAATCAGTGTAGAAAACAAGCCCAAAGCCATGCCACTCAAACCATCAATAAAAATGTGGTTCAGTAATTTTTTCATGCCTTTCTTTCCTCCTCGATAAAGTTTTCCCGGTCAGACTGCCTGTATGCACTTCCCGGAGTGAGTTTACACCTTTATATTGATTCTTCAGCAATGTCATTTCAGGTGTCTTGTCACCTTGAGAATGTAGCATATTTTCCAGCATTTATCAAGAATATTTTTCTGTCTGAACTCTTTACAGAACGAAAAGTTTATTGTATGATTCAGAATGATGTCAGAGCATTGGCAGACATTGTTTTGTATCTTGATCCATCAAACTGTTTTTCAGGAGAAAGGATGTAGCATGACCTCTAAGAAACTGAAAAAAACTTTTACTGCTGCCTTTTTGTCCGGCAGTATTCTTTTACAGAATTTTCCTGCTTTGGCAGCTGCTTCTGATACAACAGACTGGCTGAAGGAATCGCCGTTCCGCCAGGATATAACAACCGAAAAAAGTACTCCGACAGAATCCGTTCCGTCCGAAACCGAAACGGTATCCCCTGAAACATTAAGCACTTTTCAGACCGAAGCGGAGACAGAAGCTGAAACGGAAATCCCGGAAGAAAGCAAGTCTTCCAATAACACAGCTTCTTTTCTTATGGCTGATAATTCCGATACCTTTTCACAGATTCTGCAGGAAGCCACTCTTACACCTTCCTACACTTTTGATTCTCTGAATCAGGATTTTTCCTGGAAAGAGCTGAAAACAGAGCTTACCAGACGCGTCAACAGCTATTCTTCCAAGTGGTCTGTTTATCTGAAAGACCTGACCACCGGAAATGTGATAAGCATCAACGAACGTGCCCAGGAGTCCGCAAGCCTGATCAAACTTTATGTGATGGGAGCCGTAATGCAGGAAATCCAGAACGGCAATCTGGAAATGAATGACACGACCAAACATCTTCTCGATGAAATGATCACAGTCAGCGATAATTCTGCCACAAATGAGCTGGTCCGTTATCTGAACAAAGATCACGACCACAAAAAAGGCATGAAGAAAGTAAATGCTTTCATAAAAGCACAGGGATTTGAATATACGCACGAATACAACGGTCTGGAAGACACCAGTCTGTGGTACGACGCTGATACCAAAAACACAACTTCCGCCAAAGACTGCGGTCGCCTTCTGGAACGTATTTACCGCGGAGAATTTATCTCTCATCTCGCTTCCTGCCAGATGGAAGAACTTCTGTTAAATCAGCAGGTTACCTACAAAATCCCATCCACGATCCCGTCGGAATCGCGTGTTGCAAACAAAACCGGTGAGACTTCCGACTGCGAAAACGATGCAGCAATCGTCTACACACCAAAAGGCGATTATATTTTATGTATCATGTCCTGCGAGGTTTCCAGCAAAAGTTCTGCCGTAGATTCTCTTCAGGAAATGTCCTCCCTGATCTACAGCTACTTTATGAACCGTGACACCTCAAAAGTCAGCCGCCAGGTGGAGGCTACTGCAAAGGAAACCGATTAGGTTTGATATACAAAATGTAAAATTAATAAATTTTATGTTGTATGTTGTCAATTCATTTTATATATGCTAGACTAATAGTAATCAGATTAGAGCTAACGTAGGAATAGTCTGGTGGTTGTTCCTTCCGGAAACGGAAAGGAGATATTGTATGAATACACTTGAAGTATTAACACTTGTGCTTGTAATTTTTGCAGTACTTACATATATTGACAACCACCGTAATTCAAGTCGAACGCACGTGAGACTTGGTGCGTGATTCTGGTCAGCGAAAGC
>NZ_JBKVNQ010000021.1:37705-39839 GCF_046967715.1 Hominisplanchenecus sp. | reverse complement strand
TCATCCCCATAACCCCACATTTACCTTGCAGTTTCATCTGCACTGCAAATATGAACAGCGTAAAATTTGCTCAGGCTATGAAGCGTCTATGGGATGTTTTTACATTGCTTTGATTAACCATTGCATACTGCATCGTGGTGTCGATTTGCTGATGTCCCAGCAATTTCTGTACTTGTTCAATCGGCATCCCTTTATCTATAGCTCGTGTTGCCATAGTTCGACGGAATTTATGCGGATGGATTCTCTCTAATTTTAATTCTCGCCCTAATTGTCTCAATCGTATTTCCACTCCACTGATTTTCAGGCGTTTATGTGGATCATTGAGCGTCACAAATAGTGCCGGATTATCGTCAGTCCGGCATTTTAAATAATTCTGTAAATGAAGTTTTGCTCTTGCATCAAAATAAACCCTGCGTTCTTTATCACCTTTTCCGTATACAATACATTCTCTTTCATTGAAATCAATATCTGCAATATCCAGATTTACCAGTTCACCGACTCTCATTCCGGTTGAAAAAAGTAGATCTATAATAGCAAGATCACGCTTTTCCTTGCAATTATCACGCAAAATCTCAATGCTCTCATCGGAAATGACTTCTTTTACTACCGTTTTCGTCTTGATTTTGTGGATACGTTTCACCGGACTTTTTAAAATATGGTCCTCTTCCTCCAGCCAGGAAAAGAAACTGGATAAATTGCGACGAATATTGTCTATTGTCACCTTTCCACAGTTGTTGATTTTCTGATAATCAATCAAATATTGGCGAATATCCTCCGTTGCAATCTGACGCAGTGGTATCGTAATTCTTTTCAACATATGCTCAATCGTTACACGATAATATTGAATTGTCCTGTCTGAACACCCCTCAATCTGTTTTGCCGTCAAAAACATTTCCAGATATTTCTCATTTGAAATCTCTTCCTGTACCTGTTTCGCCTCATTCAAGTGATAAATCAGTACTTTCTGAAGCTTTTTCATCTGCATTACATTTAAAAATTCCGCCATATCATTTAAAATATTATAAATCTGATTCTCCATTTTTCTGCACTCCTGTTTTTGCAGAAAGTATAGCAGATTTTTCCTAAAGAATCTTATTTTCCTCGTAACATTCGAAAAGATATGATGGATTTTCATAATAAACACTGCTGTTATAATCATCTATTTTTCCACTCAGAAAAGAATTGTAAACTTTAATCAATGCGTCAATTACTTCTATTTTCTCTTTTTCTGAAACCTGCTTAATAAGGCGTTTATAGACTTTTCCAATGTCCCAGTGTGTAGGAATTGCATACTGACATTCTCCAACATTATCAAAATTTCCTTGTTTAATTTGGGCTTCTTCGATAAAATCTTCGCTTACCCGGTCAATATTATCACTATGGTAAATATCCGCCAGATCATAAATCTTTTCCAGACGCTTTTTTCCTAATGCATTAACAACATCTGACCTGGTATTTTTCGTTTTTCTTGCAATATAATCAATCAACGCACAGGTAAAAAATAAATCATTATCCTTTCTGGATTCTCTTCCATTTTCCATCACTTAACCACCTCAAATCCCCTGTATTCCAGACATTTCAGTGCTTCTTTTGAGCAAAAATTTATCTGATGTGTCGGATATTTGAACTTTGCCAGCACCCAGAACTGCTCTCTCGTAATCGAGCCATCCATATAATCAGAAATATAGTTGTAAATCTGATCATCTGCCATCGCTCCGATCACAATGTCATAGTTATGTGTTTTTCCTGCCCGACAATCAATAATAAAATCCAACCATTCATCTGTCATTTCCCGGAAATCTTTGATTTTTAACGAAGAATCTAAACGCACATCGTAGATGGAAACGATCTTGGTATCATAACGTTTTGCCCATCTCTGAGCCTGTTCTTTAATAATTGTGCAATAAAAACCTGTTCCGAAATCCTTTGTATTGCGTCCCTTTCGGATTTCCGGATGTTCCACTGCCATATATCCACCATGATATACTGTCATTTTTGCCATTTCATCACCCTTTTCATCCAAAATACTTCTGCATCAGACTGTCAAATAATAACTGCGTCTCTTCTAAGGATTTTTGAATCTTAGATTTTGATTTGTCGACGGATGCAACAAAGTCTGCGAATTGGTTTTGAA
>NZ_JBKVNQ010000021.1:0-37211 GCF_046967715.1 Hominisplanchenecus sp. | reverse complement strand
ACAAATCGGGATTTGACAAGAGTGTCTAATTGTTCTAATTCCTGTTTTCTGTCATCTAAAATCTTTTTAATTTTATCAAACAAATCCGCTATTTCAGACTGCTCTTCTTTATCAGGAACTGGCACGATCACATTTCGCACCATTTCACTATTCAAATTGTTCACCACTCCACCAACGGCCATAGACTTTAATTTTTTATAGGTAGTTTTCGAACTTAAATAATAATACAAAAAACGCTTATCAAATAATGCATTTTCATCTCTTAACACAAGCCAACCATCATGGATGCATCCATCTATTTTCAGTATATATGGTCGCCCAAAGCTCATAGAATTAGATAATAAAAAATCTCCCGGCTTTACATATCTCGATTTCTTCATACCTTCTACAATAATTTTTTGAGCAGTCTCAGTTATATATATGGAATCTGAAGTATCACCTATCTTTATCCAATTAATTCCACTTTCATTATCCGTAATATACTTATCAATTGGTCGTGGTGAAGCACCACGTTCAACAATACATACTTCTCCAATTTTTTTATATTTCCATAATTTTTCCATCTATAATCATCCCCATAACCCCACATTTACCTTGCAGTTTCATCTGCACTGCAAATATGAATTTTCTCGTCTTTTACCTTAAACAAAGGTATCTCTGTTTTACTGTTTCTTGTTTCCATGTCTATACTTTATTCCAGAATAACATTTTTCAGTTCCTTGTGCAAGCCGTTTCCTTTGTTTTGTTGCAGTTGCTTATTGTTTATGTTGTCTTTTTAATATTTTTCATTTTCTATTGATTTAAAAAGAGTTATGTGTTAGTATAACAGCAACGCATATTTTCTTAACGTTCTTGGCATTGTGCTGTCTATTAATCTATTTCACATTTCGAAAATTCATGCTTTTCTTTCAAAATTAATAAAAAAGCAGGAGTTTCAAATGTTGACCGATTAGCAGACTGCATATCCACCACACTTTTGTATACTCCTGCCAAAGGAGCTACTTCTATGGTGCAAAATGAAATGCTGAAAGCAAACCGGATGTACAAAGACACTGTATTCCGTATGCTGTTCTCTGACAGAAAAAATTTATTGTCTCTTTATAACGCAATCAGCGGTTCACATTATGATGATCCGGATAAACTTGAGATTGTGACACTGGAAAATGCCATTTATATGGGTATGAAAAATGACCTGGCTTTTATCGTTGATACCGACTTATTTCTGTATGAACATCAGTCTACTTACAATCCAAATATGCCGCTGCGTGATTTATTCTATATTTCCAGTGAATACCAGAAATTAGTAGATCACAAATCTCTCTATTCTTCTGTATTACAGAAAATACCGGCACCGCAATTTATTGTATTTTACAATGGTCTGGAAAAGAAAAAGGACTACTGGGTAAACCATTTATCCGAAGCTTTCGAAAACCAATCCGGTGATCCAAAGCTGGAACTGGAAGTTCTGACACTGAATATCAATGAGGGGCATAATAAAGAACTGATGGAACAATGCCAAACTTTAAAGGAATATGCACAGATTTAAAAAAATATACATAACCATTCAGCACAGGTCGAAGCACTTGCTGCTGAGACCGTAAGAACATGATTCAGGTGTGCAAAAATCCCATTGCGAAGCAATTTCGGATGGATTTTTGCATTGTAACTGTGAAAGTATTGAACAGTTACTAAATCTTGTACGCAAATACACGAAAGATTTTGAATTAAACGAAGCGGTTGAACAGGCTGTTAATGAATGTATACATGACAACATTCTTTCCGACTTCCTTCGTGCAAACAAAGCAGAGGTGATCTCCATGAGTATATTTGAATATGATAAAGAACTGGAAGAACGCAAACTCCGTAAGGCGGAATATGAGGCCGGGGTAGCTGATGGTATCAAAACAGCTACCGAAAATATTAAAAGGGAAGATGCTCTTTCCTTAGTTGATCTTGGCTTGTCTGTTGAGCAAATTGCTACTGCTTTAAAAATTGATTTAAAAACCATTCAAAAATGGATTGAGCAAAACCCACAAAGTTAATTTTACACTCGTGGGATTTGCTCTGTTGATATTCTATATTTTAGCTGTGTGGAGCGTGAAAATCACTTTGCTACACAGTAATCTCGATCTGGTTGCCTTCGATTCCCACTACGCAACTCTCGTAATATCCGTCTCCGGTTATCCGTGGACCGCTGATGATTTCATAGCCATCTTCTTTTAATTTTGCTGTCAACTCATCTACTTTTTCTTTGCTTCCGACGCTGAATGCAATGTGAATATATCCGGTCTGTGTAAGGACTTTCGAAGAATCCTGCATCTGCGGCTTATTCATAATTTCCAGTCTTGCCCCATCGTCAAAGGAAAGGAAGTAAGAGCGAAAGTCTGTTTTCGGATTGTGATAACCAGCGTTTGCTCTGGCATTCAGATAGGTTTCAAAAAATGTTTTTGTTTTTTCAAGATCTTTTACATACATTGCGATATGTTCTATTTTCATGCCATCTCATCTCCTAACATTTTTTCAAGTTCTGCCATGCTCTCCTGTACTTCTTTTTCCAGTGCCCGTAAATTTGCCATAATCTCAGATGTTGGCGGATATTCTACCGGAATGTATTCTATTTCTTTGTATTTGTTGATGGAAAGGTCATAGGCATTGTCTACGATTTCCTGTTTTTCTACGAAAAAAGACTGGTCGGTTCGTTTACGGTCATTTTCTGCTTCCAGATTTTTAAATCTTGCGATGATATCCGGAATATCGTTTTCTTTGACTTCGGAACGTTTGTCATCCAGGCTGCGTCCATCTGCTTTCATATCATAGAACCACACTTTGTCTGTTCCGCCATGCCCGGTTTTCGTAAAGATCAGGATCGCTGTAGAAACTCCGGCATATGGTTTGAACACACCAGACGGCATGGAAATCACTGCTTCCAGTCGCTGTTCTTCCACGATTGCTTTCCGGATATCTTTATGGGCTTTGGACGAACCGAAAAGTACGCCATCCGGTACAATGCAGGCACATCTTCCGCCTGTTTTCAACATTCTTACAAACAGTGTCAGGAAAAGGAGTTCTGTCTTTTTGGTTTTGCAAACTTTCAGAAGATCTGCCGATACAATATCATAATCCAGGCTTCCTTTGAATGGTGGATTTGCCAGGATCAGGCTGTATTTTTCTTTATCTTCGTTCTGGTCGGAAAGACTGTCTCGATATTCGATATTCGGATTGCTGACACCGTGTGTCATCATGTTCATTGCTCCGATACGCAGCATCGTTCTGTCCATATCGTAGCCGTGGAACATATGATTCATATAGTGTTCCTTGTTTTTTGCATTAAACAGAACTTCTGCTTTTTTCTTTTTTCGCAGATATTCACTGGACTCTACCAGAAATCCGGAGGTACCGCAGGCCGGGTCGCAGATCAGGTCATCGGCTTTTGGATCCATCATTTCTACCATCATTTTTATGATATGACGCGGTGTACGGAACTGTCCGTTTACACCGGCAGTTGCCAGTTTTGAAAGCAGATACTCGTAAATATCTCCCCGGACATCTTCACTTCTTAACTGCTCCATTTTTTCGTAGATTTCATCCATGGCAGTCACGATCTTATCCAGCATGACCGGTGTCGGCACTTTAAAGATCGCATCTCCCATATATTTTGCATAGGCACTCTCTTTATCTCCATGAAGATTTTTGATAAACGGGAACACATTTTCCTGCATATTTGCATACATTTTCTGAGCCGGAAAATCGTGAAATACGCTCCACTTGAGCTGATTCCCCGGAACTTTTCTGTCTCCGATTGTTACGTTTTCTTCAAATATGCTTTTATATGGCAGACCAAGCATAATGCTTTCTTTCATATGTACGTTATCTGAATCATCCAGATCGCGGATAAACATAAGATAGGTCATCTGTTCGATCACATCGAGCGGATTTGTCAGTCCGCCTGTCCAGAAAATTTCCCATAAACCGTCTACTTTATTTTTTAATTCCCCTGTAACCATATTTTTTGTTTTCCTTCCTTTTCATTCTATATATTGTCAAGCGGATATTCGCAATCCGCTTTGCTACTTGCTCATAACATTTAAGGCTCCGTCCGGAAAATTTCATTTAAATTATCTACCTGATAATTATACGGTTTTCGTCTATTTTTCGCAACAAGCGAATATTCTTTTGACAAGCTTCCGTTTCGATGCATATAATAAATGCACAGAGTTAGTTATAACTAACTTCATAAAACTACAGGTACTGCTATATGATACCTGCAACAAGATTCTGAGGGAATCTGCTCACTGTTCTGCAAAAGCGGGCATATTCTTTAAAGAAGTGGAAAAGGGGAAGTATTTTATGATACAGAAACACAAAAAGCAGCCACTAAATTTTCTTAAGTACATTGGTCCGGGACTTCTGGTCACGGTCGGTTTTATCGATCCCGGGAACTGGGCTTCGAACATTGCCGCCGGTTCCGGGTATGGCTATCAGCTTCTGTGGATGGTCACGCTCTCCACGATCATGCTGATCCTTCTGCAACATAATGCCGCCCATCTCGGCATTGTTACCGGACTTTGTCTTTCGGAGGCTGCCAGCACATACATCAACCGAATTCTCAAGAACATCATTCTGTCTACGGCAATGATTGCTTCGATTGCCACAGCTATGGCGGAAATCCTGGGCGGTGCAATCGCTCTGCAGATGCTTTTTTCAATCCCGATCAAACCAGGCAGTCTGCTGATTCTCGTGATCGTTTTGTTCTGTACGTTTACCAATGCCTACCGGCGGATTGAAAAATTGATCATTCTTTTTGTCTCGCTGATCGGATTTTCATTTTTATTTGAGATCTGCATCGCAGGAATCGACTGGAAACAGGCTGCCATCGGCTGGGTAAAGCCTTCGTTTCCTGCCCATTCCATGCCGGTCATCATGAGTGTGCTCGGTGCGGTTGTGATGCCGCACAATCTGTTTCTGCATTCTGAAATCATTCAGAGCCGCCAGTGGTCTCTTGCGGATGATGCTGTAATTCAAAAGCAGCTGAAATATGAATTCCGTGACACGCTGTTTTCCATGATCATTGGCTGGGCGATCAACAGTGCCATGATCCTGATGGCGGCAGCAAGTTTTTATCAGAATGGAAATGGAACGACTGTTGACGATCTTGCAGTCACCGGTTCTATGCTCGCTCCTCTGCTTGGGAATATGGCATCACTGGTCTTTGCAGTCGCTCTGCTGCTTTCCGGGATTTCTTCGAGCATCACAGCCGGAATGGCAGGCGGTACGATTTTTTCCGGTATTTTTAACAAGCCTTATGATACTTCCGGTAAAGAAACAAAACTGGGGATTCTGGTGACAATGGTTCCGGCTGCTGTGATCATTTTGTTTATTTCTTCGCCGTTCCAGGGACTCATCTATTCACAGATGCTGCTTGCCGTTCAACTCCCGATTACGATCTTCACACAGATCTGTCTGACTTCTTCTAAAAGGGTAATGGGCAGATATGCAAACAGCAGACGCCTGAATATCGTTCTATGGATTACCGCTCTGACCGTAACTTTTTTAAATATCGGGCTTTTTATAACAGGTTTTTAGTATTTTATTATTGTAGCCTCGCCTAAATTGTGTTAATATTTGGTTTATAGTGTCATTTTGAGTCGCTGACACTGCACTGTGTTAAAGTCTCAACTGACAAACAATCCGTACAAAGACTGCTTCGACTGCTCTTCCGTACGGAACGTTAATCATAAACCGGATGTTTCATTTTCCGCATATGTGAATGACAACATCAAACTGCAGAAACTTAGGGAGGATTTAAAATGGATGTAACACAGATTCTAATGTTGATCACAATCCTGGTCTACCTGGCTGCGATGGTAGGTATCGGTGCGGTTCTGGCAAAACAGAATCAGACCACAGATGACTTCTATCTCGGCGGACGTACACTGGGACCGCTCGTCACCGCCATGAGTGCCGAGGCCTCTGACATGAGCAGCTGGCTGCTGATGGGACTGCCTGGCGTTGCTTACCTGTCCGGTACGGCTGATGCAGCGTGGACTGCAATCGGACTGGCAATCGGAACTTATGTAAACTGGCTTGTTGTTGCCAAGAGACTTCGTAATTATACGCATGTCTGCGGAAATTCTACGACACTGCCTCTGTTCTTTTCCAACCGTTACAGAGATAACAAACGTATTCTTTCCGTGATTGCAGCATTGCTGATCATCATTTTCTTTGTACCTTATACGGCTTCCGGATTTGCAGCCTGCGGCAAGCTGTTTGCAAACCTGTTCGGAATGGATTATCTGCCGGCAATGCTGATCAGTGCGATCGTTATCGTAGCTTACACCACACTGGGCGGATTCCTCGCAGCAAGTACGACAGACTTTGTCCAGAGTATTGTTATGACGATCGCGATCGTTGTTGTATTTGGTTTTGGTATCAGCAAAGTCGGCAGTTTCAGTGCCGTTATGGACAATGCAAAATCCATGGCCGGATACTTCAGCCTGACGCACACGCACGATGTCGCTACCGGAACAGCTTCTCCTTACAGCCTGCTGCAGATTTTCTCTACACTGGCATGGGGACTTGGATATTTCGGTATGCCTCACGTACTGCTTCGTTTTATGGCGATTGGTGATGCAAACAAACTGAAACTCTCCAGAAGAGTTGCAACCGTCTGGGTTGTGATCTCCATGGCTGTTTCCGTATTTATCGGTGTGATTGGAAATGCTATGACAAAAGCCGATGTCCTTCCGACTTTAAAAGATCCGGAAACCATCATTCTGGTTGTTGCAGATCTGATCTCCAAACATGGTGTTCTGGCAACGATCATTGCCGGGCTGATCCTCGCCGGTATCCTGGCAGCTACCATGTCAACTGCGGACTCTCAGCTGCTCGCTGCTTCTTCCAGTGCTTCTCAGAACATTCTGAAAGAAGTATTTATGAAAGACATGAGCGAAAAGACCGGTATGCTGATCGCACGTATCACCGTTCTTGTTATCGCACTGATCGGTGTATTTATCGCACGTAACCCGGACAGTTCTGTTTTCCAGATCGTATCCTTTGCATGGGCAGGCTTTGGTGCTTCCTTTGGACCGCTTGTTCTGCTGGCACTGTTCTGGAAACGCTCCACATTCCAGGGTGCTCTCTGCGGAATGGTCAGCGGCGGCGTTATGGTATTTGTATGGAAATTTCTGATCCGTCCGATGGGCGGTGCACTTGGTATTTACGAACTGCTTCCTGCATTCCTTCTTGGTCTTGCAGTAAACGTAATCGTAAGTCTCCTGACACCGGCTCCTTCCAGAGAAGTTCAGGATGAGTTCGATAAAGTAGCTTCTATGAAGTAAAAGAATGTAAAAAACAAAATCTTGAAAACACAATAGGATGCCAGAGTCAAAAGACCTGTATTTCATGGAGTTTTTCCATTTAATACAGGTCTTTCTTTTTCTGATAAAACCAGCTTATCATTTCTGCTTTTACCAGAAGACAGGGGGAAAAATGTCATTTAAGGATTATCTTTTTACAAAATATTCTTCATACCATACAAGGAAGGTATAAATCGTCCATACTTTTCTCCAGTTATCGGAATTACCTCCTACATAGTCATCGAAAATTTCGTTGATCGCATCTACATCAAAGAATTTCTCTGCGATCTCACTGTGGAACAGACGCTGTACATCCTGATTGTATCTTGCATCGGCCATCCAGATACGAATCGGCACAATGAATCCCAGTTTCTTACGGAATGCGATCTCTTCCGGGAGTACTTTTGCTGCTGCGGTACGGAATGCCACTTTGTTCTGCTCTTCGTTGACTTTAAAACGGGACGGCATTCTTGATGCAATATCAAAGATCCGGCGATCTGTAAGCGGCATACGGATTTCCAGCCCTGCTGCGGTACTCATCTTATCTACATTCAGATAGATATCGCCTTCCAGCCAGATCTGAATATCAACATCGGACATTTTTGTAAGCGGATCAAGACCTTCCGTCTCTTTGTAGATTTCATGCGTAAGATTGATCGGAAGAACTTCCGGATTGTAGTGTTTGAGGATTTTCTTCTTTTCATCTTCCTTCATGATGTTTGTATTGCCGACATAAAATGTCTTCAGATTTTCACCGTAACGTTCTGCATTGCGGTACATATTGTAACCACCGAAGAATTCATCCGCACCTTCTCCGGAATAGCAAATCTTCGTGTGTTCTGCGGTTGCATTGCAGGCAATGGTAAATACGATCGCAGATGCATCTCCAAGCGGCTGTTCCATATTGTACATAACATATGGTACGATATCAAAATACTGCTGTGGTGTGATCTTGCAGACAGAATGTTCTCTTCCGAGAAGTTCCGCTGTCTTTTTTGCAAGACGTGACTCATCAAATCGTTCTTCATCATAACCGCAGGAATCGGACATCTTTGCATCTGACATTGCCAGTACATAGGAAGAATCCACCCCACTTGACAGGAAAGATTCTACGGTTTCGTCCTCTGTCTTTACTTCCGGCATGATGGATTTCAGCGTAGAATGGATCTCATCTGCCCAGTCTTCCAGAGATTTGTTCTCGTCCGGCTGAAACTTTGGAGTCCAGTATCTGTGAATTTCCACTTTTCCATCCTTCCAGATCAGATAACGTCCCGGCAGAAGCTTTTTCAGACCTTTGAAAAAGGTATCCTCACCGGCACCATAGGTCAGGCTCATATAGATCTGGAGCATCTCTTCATTCAGCTCTTTTTTAAATCCCGGCTGTCCGATGATGTCACGGATCATGGTGCCGTACAGAAGTTCACCGTCTTCTGTCTGGTAATAATAGAACGGTTTTGTTCCAAACTGATCTCTTAAGCAGAACAGCTTTTTCTCCTCTTCATCCCACAGGGCAAAAGCAAACATACCATAGATATGGTCTGCCATCTCGCCTCCCCATTTCTGGTATGCTTTTACCAGAATTTCCTGCTCTTTTTCTTCTCTTGGCAGTGCCGGATCAATCTCCAGCTCTGCACAGAGTTCCTTCCAGTTGCGAATATGTCCTCGATAAGTTTTTACAGTGATCATTTGTGCTTCCTCTCTTTTATAGGTTATTGAAATTTCTCTGTTTTTCGACTTTTTTCATCATAATTCTTTCACATTTTATCACACTAGATGGGTGGTTGTAAATTTTTATTTAATCAAATCAAGTAAGTCCCCTGCTTCAATTGCGAAAAGTAATAAGCAGTGGGTGAGGAGCACGCTCATTTTACTATCCGTTCTGACACCGCAATATTACTGTTCCAGAGTCATATCTTCTGGTATCATTATAACACGGCAAAGACCGCACCTCACAGATTTTTCCGTGAGGTGCGGCCTGATTTCCTGAAAATCCACGTAGGAAAGTTTATGGTTTTGTATTTATTTGACTTTTACTTTTTTTACATTGCTGTAACCGGTTTTAACTGTTTTTCCTGCAATCGTCTTAAGTGCTCTTACTTTTACATAGTAAGTTTTTTTGCTCTTGAATTTTTTGACTGATGCACTTGCTTTTTTCACCGTTACTGTTTTTGCCTTCTTAAAGTTTGACTTTGTTGAATAAGTGATCTGATATTTTTCAGCACCGTCAACTTTTCGAACTGTTACTTTCGCTGTTTTCTTTGCATTGCTCTTTACTGACTTCAGTTTCACTTTTACAGACTGGAATTTCAGTGTTTCCAGTGCTTTCAGTTTTGTTTCTGCTGCTGCTTTATCTTTCGCATCTGCCTGTGCTTTTTCATAGAAATCTGTCTGGAAAATCCTTGTCTGAAGAATCATATTCAGCATATTGATCGCACTTCTCTGAAGATCACCAAGACGCATCAGAGCATTTCCATTCTCATCAACAATATTGGCATTTAAGCCTTTATAAACCAGCTCGGTATTCGGACTTGTCACACCATAATTCGCAGCACCCGGCATTTCTGAATCATTTCCTGCATACATCAACTGTGCTCTTGCACACACATCAAAATCGGTGTAATCCAGTTTTCCTTTTGGTTCTGCAACCTTTTTAAAGGTATCCACCATCTTGCCATATTTCAGGCCGCGTCTTCCGGTAAAGTTATCCATTGGATTCCAGTCTGTCATTACAAAATCTCTGAATCCCCATTCGTTTCGAAGGATTTCCGTCAGAAGTCCATAATGCAGGAATGTCTGAACGCCATTGATGCTGTTGTAAGAAGACATAATATAATCCGGCTGTGCTTTCTCTACTGCAATCTGAAATCCTTTCAGATAGATTTCTCTGGCTGCTCTCTCGGACATAACAGAGTTGTTGTTAAAACGCTCAGATTCCTGATTATTAAATGCAAAATGTTTTAAGGTGACACCTACACCTGTCTTTGTTCCGTCTTCATAAGTCTGAATACCTTTTGTCTCAGCTGCTGCTGTTGTTCCGGATATCTGCACCATACAATCGATAAAATTCATGATAACTTTGCTTCAAGATACCATATTTTCCAGAAGTTCGGATTCCATAAATCTCTTCAACACTATATGGTAAAGAAGGCAGAGATTCTCTGGTCGCAATCACGTAATCTCTGATCATATCAATCAATGTAGTTTTCCCGGTCGCACTGTCCCCAGGATCATGGTCAGATTCCGACGGACTTCAAAATCATATTTTAATCGTTTTGTCGAAACAACTCTACATCTAAAATCATTTCTTTTACAAACGGATCTATAATCCAGCTATCTTCATAATCATATTTAAAGTAAGCCGCCGTGTTATACACTGCTTCTTTCATATCTCCGTAAAAAATATTCAGCATATCTTCTCCTTTCCAGACCATTTCAAATGCAATATATAATAATATTTTGCTTTTTTAACTTCTTCATCACACTCTCCCTCATTGTACCCCACTATCACTGTTAAACAAACAAATTTTTTCAACAACAAAGGCAGCACTTTTACATGCTGCCCTCTCTGCAAATTGCTTTAATTTTTATTCTTTTTTCTGTAAACCCACAACCCTGCCAATACAACCGCTGCTCCGCCAAGCATCAGGACATACCATGTAATGTTTGTTGTATCTCCTGTTTTGACCGGAGGATTGGATGGCGGAGTAGACGGCGGGCTCGGTGGTGTCCATGTATTTATGATCGTATAAGTGCTGCCTTCCGCAGTGATTTCCGAAGTATAACCTGACGGAACAGCAAGCTCTTCTATTTTCCAGTTTTCTTTTTTACTTAAATTTTTCCATTGATAAGTCCAGTTATTGTTTGCATTCAGCGTTACTTTTTCGAACAGTTTTCCATTCTGGTAAAGTCCCACGGTAATGGAAACCGGGCGTTTTCCCGCTTTGTCATTGTCATCTTTCCAGACTTTATAGACGATCAGATTTTCGATATCCTCCGGATAGACGATCTTTCCTTTCGGTTTGCAGTTTACGGTTCTTGTCACATTTTCATTCTCATCCATCCACGGTAGCACAACGAGATAGGAATCTGTTTCATAAGAATATCCCAGTTTTTTGAAATCTTCTGCTGAATTATTTTGCTTTATAAAATAAATGCCGTCTGAAAGTTCTGTATAGCTGACGATACCATCTGCTCCGGTAACTTTGCTGCTTATTGCAGAGCATTTCTTTTCCTCAATATACTCGTCTAATTTTTTTACATTTTTATTATAAATTTTCTTTTCAAAAAGATGATCTGGATCAACATCTGCATCCTGAAAATCTTTTGTCAGTTTATACGCTCCATCTGCCTCAAGATCTGCGACTTTATACAATGCCAGTTTGATTCCCTGAACCGGGTTTTTTGTATCGGTGTCTGTCTGCTCTACCTGTATCGTTCCGGAATATTCCTGTGCCTGAACATGAAGCGGCAGAAATACTATAATGAATAATCCCAGAAATATACTTGTTTTATTTATTATTTTTTGAAGTTTTTTCAAATTTCCCACCTCACTCTGTTTTCTTGTTTCTACCAGATCTTTTCTTTTTCCAAAATCCGATAAAAAGAATAAGCACAACGGTAATTCCAGTTACATAAGCCCACAGATAATTATCTACGACAACTTTGGGCGTGACTGCAATCGTATCGTTTTTGCTGAAATCATAATCAATCCGTTCTCCACGTACCAGTAACCGATGGTCATTAATGCCAAACGGCGTGCAGGTAAGCAGTGTCACATAATCTTTCCCTTCTTCAATATAAAGATCATCCGTGTTTTCCGGCAATACTACCTTGATCTGATCAACCTGATACGCAAAATTCTGATTCAAAACATGTATAAAAAAAATATCCCCTTCTTTTACCAGATTTAAATCGGTAAAAAGTTTTTTGGATGCCATTCCTGTATGAGCAGATAAGACGGCATGCGTTCCGTTTCCTCCTACCGGAAGTGATGTGTTTGCAAGCAGGCCTATACCTTCATCCAATACTTTTTCAGAGGTTCCATAGTAAATCGGCAAATAGACACTGATGGAAGGAACTTCCACATAGCCCAGCATCGCTTCCGCCTGAACCATCCAGAATGTTTCAAATTTTGTTCCTTTCAGATTTGCAATGTTATCACCGGTAAACGGATCTGCCGGATATCCACCCGGAAGTGTCGCATTGTATTCATATGCCAGCTGCATGGTTTTTTCCAGTTCCTCCTCACTGCTGTCCTTCATCTCATTTTTATAGTCCGCAATTTCCCGATTGGCAAACTGCTGATTGATGAAACTTGCAAAACTCGGATAACAAACCAGTACAATACCGCCCACAATGATAAGAACTGCAATCAAATGTCTGATCTTCTTTACCATGTCTGCTCCTTTTGAAAATTCCGGGATGCACGAAAGCACCCCGGATTCTGTGAATTCTTGGAAACTTTTATATTATTTGAATTGTTTGGAAATTACTGTCTTTTACGGCTGAACAGTTTTTCCAGTCCGAAATAGAAACCGCCAAGTACGATCAGTGCTGCACCGCCAAATAAGCAGTACATTGCGGTTTTTGCACCGGTTTCCGGAAGGCTGATGCCTTTGACATTGAAAATTTTGACTACAAGATCAACACTTGCTGTTCCAGCTGACTGATTTACTTCAACTACTGCGTCACTGGATGTGGAACCCTGTGTAAGAGTAAGTTTTCCTTTTCCGCTTAATTTTCCATCTGCTGTTTTTACATCCTCAATAGTAACCACTACATCATTTTCCAATATGGAATATCCGTTTGGAGCCTGTAACTCTTTAATAGTATAAGAACCTTCTTTTAAACCTGTGATTGTTGCATAATTTCCTGTAACATCAGAGATAATCAGTCCTTCTGCTTTTTCAATGGTTCCATTTTCACCGTATGTATAAATTCCAAGTTCTTTACCCGTACTGTCATAAATTCCGAATTTAGCACCGGCCATATCCTTTGTTTCATCATTTTTATCTACTTTGCGAATCTTAAATCCATAAGTATAGGTTTTTACTTTGTCATCCAGAGTTCCTGTGTAGTTTTCCTGATTCGGATTGTTTGTATACTCCAGGTGAATATCATTCGGGTTTCCTTCTGATCCGATCACTGCATCTTCAGCCAATTTTGCAGTATATTTCAATGTCAGTGTCTTACCCTGATATGCAAGGATTGCATCTGCTGTAAGTTCGGCAACAAATTCTCTGTCTGTCTCCTTTGTCATCTTGTAATCTGTGTCTTTTTCCAGTTTCTGGCCATCATCCCCCACATAGATTTCAAGATTTTTCTGGTAGTCCAGACGAGTAAATGTATCAGTCAGTTTAAAGACTAGTTTTGTTTTATCTACATTTGCTGCATAAGTCGGAATAGAAGTTGTCACTTCATACTTAATTTCATCACCGACACTTGCCGTATTTTCTTTTACCGGTGTTTCAGCATCGCCCTCCAGAATGTTTTTCTCAAGCGTTGTCTTAGAATCCTTCGGTGTGATATTTACATCTTTTACCAGATTTACAAGAACCGGTTTGGAAGAAACCTGTGCTTTATCTGCGGTTGCTGTTTCGGACACTACATAATATCCGATAGGCAGATCATTTGCCGGGACATTCATTGCTGTAATACCTGCCTGAATTGCAAATTTCTCCAGTTTTGCTGCCAGATCTGCTGCTGTCGTGTTATTTGTATTGGCCCATTCACCGTCATCAGTTACTGCTTTTCCGTCTTTCAGGATTTCGTTATCACCATTTAATGTATAACCATTTGCTCCGTTTTCAAAAAATGGTTTAAATGCATCTTCCACTGTGTAGGTAAATAAATCTTCGCCTACCTGTTTTGCACTCATAACTTTATATGCTTTAAAGGTTGCATTTGGTGCATTTTCTGATCTTGTAATATTCAGATTTGCTGTAGTTCTCTTTGTTGTACCTGTACCCTCATCTGCCGCAAACGCTGTAACCGTCATTGCAAGCACCATGATAACGGATAATAAAAACGCAAACATCTTTTTTGTCGTTGATTTCATATTGTACCTCCAATTCTTTTTTCATCGTCTTGTCATTATGCAACTTTGCTTTCGTTACTCACTTTTTCCGTTTTTTTCTCACTCCTTATTTATCACTCCTCTGTTTTTATTATTTATCATCAATAAGGTTCCCCCTACTAATAATCCAAGTCCCAGCAGCATTATCTGAAATCTGTTGGTTTTTCCTGTCTCCGGCATCGTGATCACGGATGGTTCTTTATAAGTGTTTGTGATCGTCGTAACATTTTGAGTTGTATCCATGGTTGTTGTATTCTTAATTCTGACACGCTCATAAAGATACGTGATCGCGTCCGGACGCTTTTGCTTGAAATCGCCATTGGAAGCCATGTAACTTC
This sequence comes from Hominisplanchenecus sp., assembly GCF_046967715.1. Classification (NCBI taxonomy): domain Bacteria; kingdom Bacillati; phylum Bacillota; class Clostridia; order Lachnospirales; family Lachnospiraceae; genus Hominisplanchenecus; species Hominisplanchenecus sp. Next base: position 22,443 of record NZ_JBKVNQ010000021.1, on the reverse strand, counting down.
CATTTGAGTTTTTTAATGCGTGATTCCCATCGTCATACTGCAGTTTGGTTGCTTTATTTGAAGAATCCTGCAGGTCTCCTTTTCCTTTCTGAAAATATTTTCCATTATTTTCCAGTGTCGCATAGCTACCATTTACATGTGCTGTCCAAAGCGTCAGATTTGCTGCATCCTTGTCTGTGATATAAGCACTGTAACTGTTGTTATTTTCATCCGTCAGCTCCGCATCTGTTCTGACTGCTACCGATGGTCCGGATAAAGTGCTCTTGCCAGCCGAGGCTCCGATGGTTGTCTGTGTACCTTTCATACCTGCTGCGAGAATATACTGCTTTCCATCCTGCATTTTTGTGACCGGTACCCAGGCATAAGAATAGGTGATGACTTCTTCTGTTCCGTCAACGGTTCCGGTAATGATCGAACTGGTATAGCCTTCCGGAACACTGCACTCTTTTGCCGAATAGTGAATCTCTTTGCCTCTTTCATCCAGTTTTGGCAATTTTTCAAACGTATAGGTCCAGTTATTTTTATCACTGAGTTCTGCTATGATCCCGGTTCCGTTTCCATTTTTCAGAAGTTCTGCCTGTATGGATACCGGTCTTTTGCCTGCCTCATTGTTTTTATCTGACCAGTTTTTTGATACCTTCAGGCTTGTCACTTCTGTTATTTTCGTGTTCGTGATTGTTGCGGACGGACCGCTGACCGGAACAAATTTATAAAGATAAAAGGTCTGTGCCGTCTGTGCATTTGCATCACCGGTATGATTGTTTGTCAGAAGAAAATAATCATTTGCCGCTCCTAAAACATAGCTGAAATCATTTGGATAGTTCTCTACTGTCGGTGTTCTTTTCTGTTCCTTTCCATTCTCATCCAATGCAACATATCCATTCTGCCCTTTTCCGGTTTTCCACTGCAGTCCATAATACAGAAGGCTCTCGTGTGCCGTTCCGTCCGATATATCTCCCTGACCGTTAAATTTCGGATAACAGCCGGGATTCGACACACTTTCCAGTAAAAACCAGTTATGATATCCAACCTGGTTTGCCGCATACGCTCCTTTTGCATGAGCCGTCCACTGCATTCTTTTATGCTGAGCTGCTTCTTCCTGCGTGATATGCGTTCCGTAGGTCTGTCCATTGATGGTGATCGGGCCATCTACTTTGATCGTTCCTGCTCCATTACCGGGCGTCCAGCTGAATCCGCCTCCGCCACTTTTGATTTCCATGCCGGTCACATTTCCGGTTCCCGGTGAGGTCACGATCAGGTAAGTCTCTCCGTCAACCAGTTTATCGGTACGCACCCAGTAACCTTTCTGCTCAGAATCATCATTTCCGGTATTTGCGGTACTGTCTGTATTGCTGTACTGATATTTGACGCTGTATCCCTCCGGCACATCTTCTTTCACACTGTAAGAAATTTTCTTTCCTGCCTGATAAACATCCAGTTCTTCAAAGGAATCGGACCAGTTGTTTGCTTTGTTTAAAGTAAGTGTCTTTCCGGTATCAGCTCCATTTGCATAGAGATGAACAGTAATGCTCTCCGGTCGGTCACTCTCTGTATCGTTTTCCCAGTTTTTGCTCACCGCCAGATCTGTTTTTTCCGATGCCGTTGAGCCATCCGGATCTACCGTGATCGGCGGATCGTAGCGATTGCTTACAAAAGCTTCCGTCTGCCAGCTGTTAAACGCACCGTCCGGCAGTGTCACTTCTTTGTAAAAATAAAGATTTTCCGAACTGGATGCTGTTTTATAAGCATTCCCCAAAGCATCATTTCCTGCATTATAAAATCCCTGTGTCGTAACATCCGTTCCTGCCCCCAATGTACCGACATGCGGACAGGAGAGTTTTTTCTGCGTGGATGCCATCTGGATTAGACCGTGACACTGTCCCCAGATCTCATAAACATTGCTGAACATATAAAAACGATTATTTCCGGCATCATATGCGTTCCAGAGAAGTCCGTCGTAACTGTTATCCCCGTCATTTATAAAAATATAGTTCTGATAAGAATTTCCGTTTTTATCTTTGATGTTTTTATCTGTTACAGTAACCTGAGAACTGAGCATCTTGTCGGTCTGATATGCTTCTGCACGGTAGATCTTCTGCTGACCGACCTGACTGCTGCTGACAATCAGATACTGTTCTCCTGCCTTCAGTTCCGTTGCCGGAACAAACAGATGGACATTCGAAGAATCCACGGTTGTCTGATGTCTGCTCTGGGAATATGCTGTCGCATAATTTTTTACAGCCCGCTCTTTCACCTGATAATTAAGCGTTACTTTTTCGCCTTTGTCATCCAGCACATAATTGCCTTTCGCATCCACCTTATAAGCCGGATAGTGGCTGGCAAACGCTCCTTTCCAGTCGTCTTCTGCTGTCAGAGTCAGACTGTCGATCACCTGATTATCCAGGTACAGATCCAGTGTGATCGAATCCGGGCGGTTATACTCGGCATCTCCTGTCCATGCTTTTTCCACGGAAACGCCTTCCATCTCTCCGCTGTAATCTGCATACTGCGGATAAAGATCCGTAAAAGATTTCGTCACTTCCTGTGTTTTTACATCATCACAGACCGCCAGCGACATAAAAGCTTTCATCTGGCGGTTAAACTGTTTCTGGATCTGTTCTGAATTGATATTCGTTTCTTCTGTCTGTGTTTCACTCTGCGTTTCTTTTTCAGACTCGTGTTTTTCGGCAGCACTCTGAGCTTGTGTTTCCGACTGTTCCGTTGATCTGTCGGCAGTTTCCGGCTCACTTTTTTTCGTTTCTTTTTGTTCTGTTTCTTTCGCTTCGGTCTCAGGTTTCTCTGTCTCTTTTTTTGCTGTTTCCTGCTGTTCTGTTTCGTTGGGCTGCGATTGATCTTGCTCCGTATGATTTTGTGCACTTTCTGTCTGAACACTTTCCTGTACAACCTCCAGGCTCCTCTCTGCTGCCTGCATCTGCTCCTTTGGAGTCTGGTCATTTTCCATTGTCTCACTTGCGAAGACTGGATTCATCACGCTCACAATCAACAAGAAAACCATACATACAGCCAGTATTCTTTTCAGCAAATCATACTTTTTTGGTGAATGCCTACGCATTATTCCTCAGCCTCCTTCTTTCGTATCTTTCCGATTTATAAATTTCCGTTTCAGGAAAATCCTTTTCGTTTTCTAAATTTATATTATTTTTAATCAGCATGTTTCTTTTTGATGATTATAATCAATTCCTACCAACGTCATACCAACAGATTTCCGATTTACCGGAAAGAAAAAGAGAAGCTGTAAATACCTTTTCAGATACTTACCGCTTCCCTCTCAATTTTAAAATTCAAGAATGCATCGCATGACATATTCTTCTGTACTCCTCGGCAATCCGACGGGGGCTATATCGGATGGGAGATGAAATCTCGTCACTGATACAGTCATACTTCATAATCATTCAGCATATTTCCCAATATGTACTCTCCCCAGGAATACTCTGAGAGAAATTCACCTTCAAACCGTTCTTTTTCATCTGCATTTCCATCCTGCCAGGAATAGTAATCACAGTCAAAGATATCGGTATTTGCCATCTGCCCTCTCGCTGTTGAAAAAATAATATCTGCCAGGCCATTTTCTTTCAAGCTGTCCTTCAGACGCTTCAGTGCATTATAATACACTTTCATGTATACGTTACTGTACTCCCGTGTTTCCCATATGGTATTGTAGATTTCTTCATTGCTGATCTCTTTTCCTCTTTTAACGAGGATCAGTGCCAGTATTTCTTTTGCCTTTCCCCGAAGAGGTATGGGAACACCATCTTTTTTGATGCCAAACCTTCCAAACATCTGAACATAAACACTTTTTTTCTGTCTCTGTACCAGAAGCCGCATCTTATCCATCGTTTTTTCGATGGTTTCTTTTCGGTAAGGTTTGACAATGTAATCATCTCCGCCAATCTGATTTGATTCCCGCAGATAATCATCGTACGCAGAAATAAAAACAATCAGAATCCCCGGCATTTTTTCTCTGAGTGCTTTCGCACATTCGATCCCGTTCATTTCCGGAAGTTCTATATCCAGAAATGCGATTTCAAAGGAATGATTTTCTGAAAACTCAATCGCTTCTTCTGCACTCTCAAATGCTCCTTCCAGCTTTAAATTTTCTATTCCACTGCTCAGACGTTTAAAAGCTTCGATCATCAATGGTTCATCATCAACTATGATCCCTCTCATTCTTTTTTCCTTTCTCTTGGTACGCTGACTGCAATTTCTGTCCCGACACCGATTTCGCTTTTGATCACAATGTTGGCATGCAGCTGTTTTTTCAGCCTGAAAATAACATTGTCAAGTCCGATGGAATCTCTTTCTCCTCTTTCTACCTCATCCCGCACTTTCTGATAATCAAATCCCACACCATCATCTTTTATCGTAATCAGGTTGTATTTCTCCAGGGTTTCCGTCCTTATGCTTACTGTGCCTCCTTTGCGGCCTTTTCGGTAGATTCCATGACGGATCGCATTTTCCACAAGCGGCTGGATACTGAGCGGCACAACCTGAAATTCTTCCGACGTAAGGTCATAAGTGACATTGAGGCGATTTCCCATTCGCATTTTTTCGATATTTACATAGGCTTTGATATTGTCCATTTCCTGCCGTATCGAAATCTGCTCACCATTTTGCATGGTCTTGATACACGCCCTCAGATATACCGTAAAATCACAGATCAGATTGGAGGCATACTGTGGATCGATCAGAATGACTTCTCTTATCGAACTGAGTGCATTGTACAGAAAATGGGGCTGCATCTGGCTTGTAGAATTCTGTACACGCATCATTTCCAGATTCTGTTCTAACTGTTTCAGCTCCTGACGTACAATATTCTGACGCTTCACGTACTCGGAAATATCAAGCACCACGGAATATCCATACATAATACCGGAATCGTTTTGAATAGACTCCATTGTATCCAGCACCGGAAGAATTTCACCGTTTTTGCATTGAATCCGGTACCTGCATCCTCTTACTCCGGGTGAAGAAGCCGCTTCCTGTATAAATCTTCTGTACTTTTTACGGTCTTCTTTTACAATGATCCTGCTGTAATACCGCCCGACATTTTCATAAAATTCTTCCACGGTGTATCCTATCATTTTGCAGAGCTTTTTCCCCGCATATTCCAGATGAACAGGCTCACTGAGATAATAGCGATAGGTTCCGCCCGGAATCTGGCTGAACATATCAATTTTTTCTTTCATCTGCAAATGTTCCGCACTTGTCTCGCGGATACTTCCAAATACATTCGTGACCTGTCCCTTTTCGATCAACGGCATCATAACGATGGACAGCATTTTATAGGAGAACTTATCCGCACAGTAGATTGAGTCAAACGAAGTCGTCACCTTATACTCGATCGCATGATTTAATTCCCGGATCAGACCATCATAATCAAACTCCGGATGTCTTGCTTTATGTTCCGGTATCCGTTCAAAAAAATCATCCCTCAGCCCTTCGCCAAACATCGCATCAAAAGAATGGTTCGTAAGGATCTTTCCTGTTTTGATATCATATTCCAGAAGCATGCATTTCATTTTCTGAAGCAGACCAAGCACCCTCTCATACTGCATTTTGTATTCCATAGTTACTTTACTGCTGTTCCTGAACCGCAAAATAACCAGTACGCCAAAGCAGAATATACCGAAAAGAAATGCCGTAGCCAAAAGTGTGATTGATCTGCGGATTGCGATCAGGTTCGGTGCATACTCATGGCGTGCCACATCTGTATCGACCAGACAGATCAGATACCAGTCATTCTGTTCTATCGATGCATAAGAAAAAACTTTTTCTTTATCATCGCCCCATAAAATACTCCCGCTTTGTACCGATTTGAAATGCTGCATCAGCTTATTTGAATTTTCACAGATATCATTGATATTATCCGCTGTCGGATGTTTTTCTTCTGCACGTTCATTTTTCACGATGATATCACCGTCACGGTCAACAACAACCGAACATTCCATATCATCAAACATAGATTGCTGAAACAGATTTTCTCGGAGCAAATCTGTATCTTTACTGTAGAAAACAACACCTTTTATGTTTCCATTTTCATAAAACACAGTGGAGAATATAATTCTTGGTATATCTCCAAATTCTGTTGTTTCCAGATACTGACAGACAAACCTGCTTTTTCCCGTAATCACATTTTTAAAATATGTACGATCCGAAACATCACCTATCACTTTTCCCCTGTAATCTATGGCATTCCCCTTTTTATCAATATATCCCAGCGTGCGTATATTATTCTTTTCAACAAATGCCTGCAGTATTTTTCTGTCTTTCTCATCATAAAAGGACAGTCCTTTTTCCATCATACCGGAAATTGTAGAAACTTTATCAAACTGCTCCTCTATCACTTTATTGATCAGTTCCGCCTGCTGCTTTGCCAGAAACTGTGATTCGTCGTTCACTCGCCGGACAACATTTCCTTCCACCGTCCATCTCGATATACCTCCCACAAAGGTAACGATAACAGCAGCAACAGCCAGTACCAGAAGTATAACAAAATATTTTTCTTTTTTTTCAAAAATCTGATGTCTAGCAATCTTCATTTTTATAATACTCCCTGATATTTGCCAGTTTCGGATTCCTCTTTCTTCCTTCTCTTCCAAATCGCAGAGTATGACACTCTGCGACTTTCAGACGATTTTCCACGATATTTACCGGCATCTGAAAATATTCTGACTGCTCATCTGACGGTGCAGCCAAATCCTGCCGTTTCCAGTTTCTGGATATTTTTGCGTTTTAAATTCAGATCCGGATGAACATAGCGGTTCATCGTGATCACGGTGCTGGAATGTCCCAGGATCTCACTGAGCGTTTTTACGTCAAATCCTACCTCGATACATCTGGTAGCAAAGGTATGCCGGAGTGTATGGAAATGAGCATCTGCTATTTCACATTGCCGGTAATATTCATTCAGCTTTCGCTGCAGCAATCTCGGCTCAATAAAAGAATGATTTCCGGTCAGTATAAAAACACTTTTGTCCGCACATTGAAATTTTTCACAGAATCGGAAAACGCCATCCGTCAGCGGAATCGTTCGCATGGAACTGTGGCTTTTCGGTGTCCCTATCACAACCATTGTTTTTCGATTCTGCGGTTCCATGGAACTGTTCCGAACCCGCTGCACGGTATTTTTCACAGACAACGTATGATTTTCAAATGAGATATTTTCCCAACGCAATCCACAGATTTCACCGACTCGAAGTCCTGTTGTGATTGCAAGCATAACGCCAAGCTTGTACAGATCCATATCCTTTTCCAGATACTGCATCAGTCTTAACTGCTCCATCTGACTAAGCACTCTCAGTTCTTTTCGTTCTTCTTTGGGATATACGATCCGAACCGGAGTGAATGTTCCATTGCTTTTTTCGCATCCATAAACAAGTATCGCATGAAGCAGAAGCAAAATATCCCTCACCGTCTTGATTGCCAGACATTCTTGGTTCAAAAGTCGGTTCGTAAAATCTGCAATGTGTTCGGATGTGATTTCTGAAATAAGATACAACCCGAATTCCGGTAAGAGGTGCTTTTCCAGAATTACTTTGTATTTCGAATAAGAAGAATACTTTAATTTATTTCTGTTTACTTCCAGCCATGAAATACATATACTCTCCGTCAGCAATTTTTCAGACTCTTTTCTGTTGCTTTTTCCGGGAAAATTTTCATGACTTATCTGTAATTTTGCATGATTTACTTTTTCTTTGGCTTCCCGATAAGAATGTCCATAGCAGAATCCATACTGGATTTTTCGATTTTTATCATAGCCTTTGATGTAGCGTGCCTCCCATCTTCCATCTTTTCTTTTAAAAATATTTTCTCCTTTTGCCATTTTTTCTCCTCCAATTTGCAAAGCGGACACTAAAAATCCTGTTATCCTGTTTCATATCTGACTGCTTGTATGACTGCTGAAAATCACAGATTCGCCTGCAAAATACATTAAAATACATTTTTTTGTTTTTGTTTTCTCTTTTATTATGCTTTTATTAAGAAAATTTATCTTGCTAATTGAGAAAATATCATTTATCATGGAAAATACGAGAAAAAAAAGATGTCGCAGAGTGTCATACTCTGCGACTTTTTTGACGTCTGTTTATTCTTTTGAAATTTTTCTTTCACCTTATTTTTACTTATCTTTTTTCTCAATCCATCCCCAGAGTTTATACATGAAGAATCCCCAGATCAGGAACAGTGCAATGAGCGCCCACATGGAAACCGGTGATGTGTAGCAGGATCCATCTACATATTTTGCAAACTGTGGAATGTCCGCATAATAATATGCCCCTGCTCCAAAGTCCAGGCTGTCGATCAGTCCCAGACCATTTGCCATGATATAAACGGCTGCAATGACCGTCAGCACCAGAACGGTATAATTTACGACAGAAAACAGATTTTTCTTTTTTCCTGTTTTTTTCTTCATAGTCTGCATCTCCTTATAATGCCAGATTTGGCAACGGGAAGAATTTTCCGCTCAGCAGCAGATATACTGCCGCAAAAGTCAGAACAATGTTAAACAACTGTCCAACTACATAAAGTGTCAGTGGTTTTCCGCCTTGGAACTGTTCTTTGATCTCACGGAAATTTGTTTCCAGCCCGATGCTTGTAAATGCCAGAACAAATGCCCAGTTTTTATACTGATCCAGTACGCTGTTGATGGATGAAACGCTCTCTTTTCCGAATGCCGGAACTGCTATAAAAGATGCGATTAAGGAAGCGGCAAAAAATCCAAGGATAAATTTCGGAAGTCTGTACCAGATTTCGGATACCCCGATTTTTCTGCTGCTTTCTCCGTTATTTTCAACTTTTGTTGCAAAAAATACTGCAACTGCAAATGCGATAAATCCGATCAGGATATTCTGGATGGATTTTACAAGGACTGCAGCCGTCTGTGCTGTTTCACCAAGTGCAGTACCTGCTACGGTTACTGCTCCGGTTGAATCGACAGTACCACCGATCAGGGCACCGCCTATCAGCTCTCCAAGACCAGTTACACGGATCAGCACCGGCTCAAATACCATCATCAGTACTGTAAAAATGATTGATATAGATACAGTAAGTGAAAGGTCATTTTTCTTTGCTTTACTTGCTGCTCCGACTGCGATCGCTGCGGACGTTCCGCACACAGAGGTTGCGGTTGCCAGGGTAATGACAAACGGTTTATTGTCAATTTTTAAAACCCTGGTTCCGAACCACCACATGAAAAGAATGACAATCGGTGTTACGATCCATGCAATCCCCAGTCCGTAAAGTCCAAAATTAACAATATTGGAAAACAGTACGGAAAATCCCATGATCACCAGTCCGACTTTGATATAAAATTCTGTCTGGATCGCCGGCTTCAGCCATGCCGGTACTCCGATGGTGTTGGATACCAGAATTCCGATCAGGATTGCAAAAAATGCCCATTCCAAGTATCGGTTCAAGGTATATTCGGCACTGATAAATCTTACCAGAACTGCCAGAAGAAACAGTCCCAGAAATGCCGGAAGGTATTTTTTAACGGATAATCCCTTCAGGTGGTTTCCAACAGTAAACAGTACTCCAAGTACAGCCACTGTCAGAATCAGTTTTCCGAAAAATCCTGCGTTTACCTGTTCAAAAAAACTTGTTCCATGACCCCAGGTGCTGAATTTTGCAGCGTTAAAATCAAATGCTCCTGTGATCACGGCCACAGCACCGACTGCGATGATGATAAATCCGATCCATACTGCCAGCCAATCCTCTTTTTTCCAAAGATCACTCAGACTGGATGTCTCTGTTGTTACGATATTCTCTGATGTCGCAGCTTCTGCCTTTCTTTGACTACTCATAATGATCTCCTCCTTCAAACAACTTGGGATCATTATATTCGTTCTCTTACTTTTCTTCTATGGAATATATGTTTTATTTTTTCCATAGGAATTTTTACTGACATTTTTCCATAACTGTGACTTTCACATCAGATGACATATTTCCGGTAGATCTGTATACTATGCCTATTTGATCTTTAACTTCTTAGGCTTTGAGTCATAGCTGTAAGCTTTGTACTTGGCATTGTTGTAAGTCTTAACCTTGAAGCTTGCTGTTCTGCCCTTTAAGCTTACCGGTGCATCCCAATTAAAATTCGCTGTGAAGGTGTTCTTTTTTCCTTTAATTGTCTTATATGAGGAAATTCCCTGAACAGTTGTTGTCAACTGAATACCCTTGGCACCTTTTGGCTTCTTGCCAAGAGTTACGGTAACTGTGAACTTTGTCTTATATTTATATCTCCACTCGCTGTAATTGAAATACTTTGTTACCTTTACATTTGAAACTTTTATGGACTTGATTACCGGTTTTACTGCAGGTCCCATTTCAACATTTTTGAATACCGCCGGATTTCCCTCAACAGTTATACCGTCAGGTGCATCAAGAGCAGGATTATCTACTTTTAGTTTTCCATAGAACTTGAAAGTGTATTTCTTTTTAGGTTTCATTCCTTTTGCTTTAATGCACTTGCCATCATTCCAGCCATTTATAATTGTTGCAAAATTTTTGTTTACTCCAACTACTTCCAGACGAGAAGTTCTTCCGCTGTCTGCAGCACTTACATTTATTGAGTTGATATTGAATTTGTTAGGATACGTAGTAATCTTCATATCAACTGGACGAGCTGCGAAATCGCTGAGAAATGCAACTTCTATCATTTCATCTTTATCTGGAGTTTCTACATAAACTTTCAGCTTAAAGGTTCCTAGGTACAGGCCGCCTCCTGCACTTAATCCAATCATTCCGTATGAAACGTTCCCATTGGTCACCCACTTCTGTTTGATTTCTACTGGATATCTGTCTCTTAGGTGCGTGTAATCTACGAAAGCTTTACCACTTTTAATGATTTCGTTAGAGACACTAAATTCTTTATAGTTTGCACCATCTGGCAGCTCTATTCTGCAAAAAACGCTGTCGTCAACAACCTTCTTGCCGAAAACATCTGTTGTAAAGGATATCTTCACACCGTTGTCGTATGTCTTGGAATACTTATAATCTGCATCATTTTTGTTAACTGTCGCTGCACTTGCAACCACTGCTGTTGCAGCGATCATAATAGTTGTCACTGCCAGAATAAACATCAGTCTCAATATTCTACCCTTTTTCATCTTCTTTTCCTCCTTTTGAAAATCAACTGCACTAAAAAGTATAATTATAATCTTTCTGCTTTTTTCAGAATCCTGTCAGTCTGAAAAACATCAGTTCATTTGCTGATCCGTCCTCTCGCTGCTGTGTCAGCAGGATCAAAAGAGAGCCATCATCTAAAAGCTGCATATCTTCCAGCCATGGATAACTGACGCCAAATATATCATCTGTAGAAATGGCACCCACATGGGTTCCGTCTTTTGCCCAGAATTGTATTTTCCGCATATTTCCGTCTGCCGCTACAAAACCATTTTCTGTTTCTGCCATGCCCGTGATGGAACCAAGCCTGTCTGGAGAACCAATGTCTGCTCCGCCTAATTCCAAAAGCTGATTGCCTTCATAATCATAGACAATAATTTTTGTGCCTCCGTCTTCCGCAGCCATGGAACCGGCAACCATAATATGGTCATTTGTGATCTGGACGTCATCTATCATAGAAAATGGTCCCTTGCGTTCATCATCTTTATTTAATCCGGTCAGTATCCACGGTTCAGCTGTCAGGTTACCGCCCTGATTCACAATCTTCTGCGTATCGCTGTTCACCCAGAAACTGATTCCCCATTCTCCGGACGGATGCATATTCAAATCGCCGTCTATCGTTGTCTGAAGCACCTTTTTGCCGTCTTTTACACCAATCACATCCTGGATTCCCGGTGAAAGATACAGCATTCCGCTGTTGTCCCCGGAGAGATATTCACAATCTCTTTCCAGTTCCATTGAGGAAACAAATTCGAGTCCACTTTCTGAATACTTGTAAGTATCCAGCTTATTCTCCAGCAAATGGTATACCTGATCGTCATGTTTTACAAACTGGTGATCCATAATCTGCATGACACCCTGTGCTTCTTTAAATGGTATATATTCCGGAACGATCGTATAAAAACCTACCATCTGTTCTGTCAATACAGGCTCAACAGGCTCTCCCTCCCATGGCCACGGTGCGTCTTCATTTCCTTCATCTTTTAATTCCATCACAATGCCTTCCAGCAATTCTTTGACAGAATCACTTGCTACCTCTCCTTCTACTCTGATATCATAAGACGTACCTGACTGCTCATGGCGATACATATACGTGCACCTTCCGGAATCATTTTCCGGCATTACCGCATACTCTGCATTCCCTATTGATACAGTCTCTGCTTTTCCTTCCGCATATTCCTTTAAATCCACACCGAAGGCAATCAGACCCTTCCGGTATTTATATGCATCTTCTTTTGTTGCTTCTATATAAATGCTGTTCCCGGAATCATCTGCTGTTTCTCCGTCAAAAAATCTGACGTAAGAGTAATCATCATCTTCCTGCATTCTTTCTTTGTCGTACTTCCATTCTTCCGGATAATACACAGTAAATAAACCAAGTTTCAGACTTTCCCTGCCCTGGAAGTCCTGATCAGATTCTGTTTCTGTCTGCACGGTTGTTTCTGTCTGCATAGCTGTTTCTGTCTGCATAGCTGTTTCTTTTTTTTCTTCTCCAGGTTCTTTTTTCTCTCCACAGGCAGTTGTCAGCAGGACACTTGTCATGATACACAGCACAAACCACATTTTCTTTTTCATGGGCTCTTCCCTCCTTTCACCATTTATGTCTTTTTCATTTATTTACTGTCACTTTTCACACAATGAAATGTATAGTAATCTTCGTCATCGCTGTAATCTACTTTCAAAGTATCATCGTCATTGATCGTTACGGAAAGAGACGGATTTTCTGATTCGATCATACAGTAGCCCATTGCAACTGACCACGGGAATGTCCCAATCTCCTCGCCTTTATAAACAACTGCTACATTGCGGTCATCTTTGAAGTTAAGACGCAGTGCATCACTGATATTCTCTACGCCTTCCATAGATGTCTGCGGTCCGTCTCCTAAAAGTTCTTCCACACTTTCAGCAGCCCACTCACCTATGACCACTTTCTCTTCCTTTGTCAGATAGCGAGCCGGATCCATGGCATCCGTTCCTTCCTTTGCGAAAATCACTTTTACTCCCATTCCGAGCATATCGTCAAAAGAAATGTTGTTTTCTCCGATGGTTCCGACCATTTCTTCTCCTTCGATAGTTAAGCTAAACTTGTCATCTTTTGCAGACCATTTTCCATTTCCGGTAACTTCTCCTACTGAAAAAGAAACTTTTCCGCCATTTTTTACCTCAAATTCGAAAGCTCCCCCAAAGGTTTCATCCACACTGACAGACATTCCTATCATCTGAGCGGACACTGCTATCCATTTTCCTTCATACGGACTTGCCTCTCCTGCTGTTTTTCCACAGCCGGCCAGTGTTATCATACTAACAATAAATGCAAACAAAAATAATAAATTCCATTTTTTCTTCATAACTCTCGCTCCTTCCCTTACTTATTTTTTGTAAAAAACGGAGTCAGTAATTCTGCCACCTTACTGATCGGCATTGTCTGTAAGATCACTTTACCCGGTCCTCTGACAACAGTATTAAAAACGCCCTCTCCGCCGACCAGCATATTTTTCACTCCTTTTACTGCCACAACATCCATTGTGCAGGTTTCTTCCATTGCTGCCAAATACCCTGTACTGATCAGGATTTCCTGTCCGGCATCCAACTCATACTCCACGGCATGCCCGTCAATTTCTACAAATGCAGTTCCATTTCCACTCAGTTTCTGCATAATGAAACCTTCCCCGCCAAACATACCTTTTCCTAATTTTTTCTGGAAATGCATGGACAGTTCCACTCCTTCTTCTGAAGCAAGGAATGCACTCTTCTGCACGATCATAGAATGACCGTCTCTGATATCCAGTGCTTTGATCGCTCCCGGAAAACTTGATGCAAATGCAATCGTTCCGTCTGCACCTTCTGCGGTATATCTGTTTTGAAACATAGAATCACCTGACATCAGCCTGCCGAACATTTTTTTCATTCCGCCTCCGGAAATTGTCTCCATTTTCATATTCGGACTCATCCAGCTCATGCTTCCGCTTTCTGTGATCATGGATTCTCCTGCTGATAATTCACATACAACAACCGGTAAATTTCCTCCTAATATTTCATACTTTTTCATAGTAAATTTCTCCTTCCTTTTTTTGTTTTGTTTGCTTTTCTGGTTTCGTCTGGTTTTGCTTTCCGTTTTCCTGTAATGAAAGCATAACAGATCCAGAAAATAAATGATATGGTCGCCATTCGTATTTTTAGCCTGATTTTCCAAAATACGAATGATTAGTATACTATATGTTGGTTTTTTTGTTTTGTAAAAACTATATATAGATATTTCTCATTTTTTATCCAGGAATAAAAAAAGAGTCTGTACGACTCTTTTTTTACTTCGTCCGGGTGTATGTCAGCTTATCCAGCTGATTGCATTTACGAAACAGGTCTATGTAAAGCATTAATTCTTCCCTGGCTGTTATTCCCAGTTTTCGGTTCATGTTTGTATTATGCTTTCTCGCCGTCCCAATACTGATATAAAGCAGCGAAGCTATTTCCTGGATCGTATATCCTTCAATATAATACTGAAGAACTTTTCTTTCTGCCGGAGTCAGCGTTTCCACACGCAAGGCAAATGCTTTAAGCATTTCTTCTATATTCGGAGGAATTCCGCCATTTTCCAGTTTTTCTGTATTTCTTTTTGTCTGCATAAAATCAACCAGTGCATCCACTTCTGAAATTCCCGACAGATTCCCGTCTGTCAGCGTATCATCCTGCAGTGCTTTTAAACTCCGCAAAATCGGTTTTACAAAACGGTTGGACATAGTGATGGAAAGAAGCAACAGGAGAAAAAGAAAGATCAACGTACCGGTAATCCAGGCTCTTCTGTTTTCTGCTGTTAATTTTTCATAATTCGCTTCGGACATCAAGGTCAGTACCGCCAGCGGCATTCCATTGCAGCTTTTGAGGTTAAGCAGTTCATGCCTGCCTATATACTTTCTGAAAGCAGCGGAATAAGTGTTATAATGCTTTCCATTCTTCACGGTCATCGTTCCGGTTGGTGAAAGATGAGTTTCTTTTGTGTCCCCGAACATTGCTTTATCCAGATAAATTTTCCCTTTTTCGTCCATTGGAGCCACTACTGTCACCATATTTCCACAGGATCCTTCTACCATAGGATAGGAAAGTCTGAAATATAGATTGCTCATCTCCATACCACACAGCCCCCGCACTTTTCCGGTGCTGTCTAAAACCGGCACATATAAAAGCTGTACATCTTCCCATGTATCCTTCAGTTTGAGCCGATCGGTCCACAGACAGCTCTCTGCCAGCCGGTTTCCTTTAAATTTCATGATCTGTTCATAGCCTGACAATGCAGATGTATCAAACTCTAAATTCCAACGGTTATGGAGCTGTACCTGCTCTGCCCTTGCAATATAAGCATTTCCCCTGAAAAAAACCACGTGCTGTTTGCTTGTATTTACTGCCTTTAAATCAGACAGCCGCAGGTAGATTCCCATGCGTGATGTGTCTGCGTACTCCGTTTCCGTATTTACCGTTGCATTTAATATAACAAAAACTCCGCTGCAATACTTCACATCCAGTGCTGATCTCAGTGAAGAATACAAAGCTGCCTCCAAATCCATAATTAACTGAGGATTGTCATTTAAATCGGAGAATGCTTTTCCATTGGCTGTCAAGTATTGACTTAACTCTTTTGTGATTTCTTCTGATAGAGAAATGCTTCTCGCCATCATAATGTCGGTCTGCTCTGTCATGGCAGACACCGTATTTTTCTGCTGGGCAGACAACATTTCCCCTACTTTCAAATCCATTCCCGGAATGACTCCCAAAATACTCATCAACAGAACTGCTGCCGAAAAAAGGGTCAGAATCACTACACACCAGTAAACAATCAGTCTTTGCTGCATACAGATGCTTTGTTTCCTTATTCCTTTTATGATTTTCCATAAATTTTTTCTCTTTTTCCTCATACGCCCGTCGCCTCTTCTGATTCATCCGGTCAGACATTATTGTGTGTATGCCACTTTAAAATCCGCTAATGTCTCTTTGACAAGTTTATCTATATTTTCCGGTTTGTTTATGCACTGCTGACGCTTTACTGACAATACTTTCCTGACAAGTTCTTCAAACCTTGTTTCCAGATCCAGATAGGAATCCAGCTGCGGAGCCGTATAAAATGTATAATTCTCCTGCGTATCCAGAAAAGCCTGATAAAGCGAGACATACATCGGATCACTCAGCTCCTTGATTGCTTCCGGAAGGCAGGCATCAAAAGCCTCCTGCTTTACCGGCATATATCCAAGGCTGGTTACAAATTCCACATTTTTCCGGGTTTCTGTCAGCCATTTAAGAAAGGTGATGCAGGCTTTTTCTTTGTCCGGTGTGGATTTTACAGTACAGATACCGGCACCCCGCTGCATGACCATCTTTTCCCCTGTGGAAAATACAGGACATGGCATGGCGACAATCTCTATTTTTTCTGATGTGTTATCTTCATAGGTAACTTCGTCAGAATAGTACAGAACACTGGCAGAGGAAGCCACTGACACGATGGAATCTCCCGTGCGTAAAGGTTCTGTCGCATAACCGCTGCGAAGCCATACACCTCCGGACAGTGCCGCTTTTGCATAAGGTTCCCATGCCGTTTCAAATTCCGGTCCAAAAGCCAGATTTTCTCCTTTAAAGAAATTTTCGCCCAATGACTCTACGCCTACCTGAAAATAGTTAAAATGATAATCATGAACAAAAAAATTCTTTCCGTCATGCGGGATCTTTGGTGTCTTGTTATCTGTCCATTCAGCATATTGTTCTGACATCGCAAAGAGCCCTTCCCATGTTCTTAAATCTTCGATATCCGCCCCTGTTTCTTTTGCAAAACGGTCAAATGCCGTTTTATTGACAAACATAACTTCCGTTGATTTTGCTACCGGCAAAATAGAAAGTCTGTCATGAATGACACCTTCTTCCAGAAAAGCAGGAATAAACTCGTCCAGTTCTTCTTTCGTAAAATAATCGCAGTAATCTACAAGAACGGTGTCATCCGGCATAGCCAAAACAGTTTTCGGATAGGAAACAAACATATCCGGCAGTTCGGAAGCTCCCGGATCTCCAAATGCAGATGCCAGTACATTTTCATGTATTGTATTCGTGTTCGTAACACTGCCAACCTGTACCCATATATTTTCCTCTTTTCCTATCGTTTCGTTAAACTGATCAATCAGATCATTTAAGGGTGATTCTGTCTGTCCGCCATATACATGCCACAATGTGACAGTGATCGGATCTTTCGTTTTTTTCTGCCCGCACCCTGTAAAGATCAGGACTGCAATCACTGCCAGAGACAGGCAGATCCTTTTCATAACAGATCTCATGTTTATCTTTTCTCCTTCCGGGACTGCAGCTTACAGACTGTCCAGAACTGCAGTCATATAGCTGGATGAAATGGTATTGTAAATGAAACAGTCGATCAGACCCGTTTTTTTACATTCTACTACTTTTTTTGCGGTCTCTGCATTTGCTTTCTCATCTACTGTAAAAATAAATTTACAGTTTGGAGCATACCTACGCACTTCCCGGCAGATTGCCAGACGTTCTTTTAATGGCCACAATGCTTGACCTGTAATTTCCATCATCAGAATATGCGGCTGAATGACTCTGCATAATTCTGCTGTTTTATCCGGTGTGTCTGACATCTCAATAAAAAAATCAGAATCATAGGATTTGAGCACCTTTGCTATGGCATCCGAAAATAAATAATTCTGCATATCGATAACGACCTTTCTCACACTCTGTTCCCTCCCTGTTTTTTACACTCGTTTCACTTTTACATACTACTATGATATCTGTTTTTTGAGACTTAAGCACTACCCAGATGGGTAGTAAAATGTACTTTTGCAAAAAATCCCATTGCTTCACTATCAGGAAAGCAATGGGATTTTTCATTTTTTAAAATCCGTTTATAATCAGATTTTTCTTTGTAACAGCTACCGCCAGTTTTGTTTTGGAATCAAAATTTGTTTTCTGCAGCATATTTTTAATATGCCATTTTACTGTCTCCGGTGATATGCACAAACTCTCTGCGATTTTTTTGTAGGATTCTCCTTCCACCACTAATCGCAGGACAGCCAGTTCCCCCTGTGTAAAATCACAACTTTTCGCCGTTCCGATCATCACCGTCGGCGGAGCGTCCGGATAGACACTCTCTCCTTTCATCGTGCGGTCCATAACCTCCAACAGCTCTTCTTTTCCGGCATCTTTATACCAAAAACTTTCTACTCCTGCTTTATGTGCCCTCTCAATAAAACTGCACTCTGCTAAAGAAGTCACGATAATTATCTTTATCTGAGGCATCGTTTTTTTAATCTGCTCTGCTGCCACAAGACCGCTCTCATCATCCTCTGTACAGACATCCATCAGGACAAGTTCACACCTGCTCTGTCTGCACACAGTTTCTGCCATAGCTGCATTTGTGATGGAAGCTTCCAGAGAGTATCTCCCACTGGACTGAATATAATTTTCCATATCTTCCCTTGCCATACGCTGATCTTCCACGATAAGTACCCGTATCATCTCCGCACCTCCCTTAAAAGCTTAACGGTTATCGAAAACCGTGGGGCTGCAGTGATCCTCATGCTGCCTCCACATTGCTCCACCCTTTTTCGTATACCGGATAGCCCTCCGCCTTCTTTGATGTTTTTTTCCGGTTTCTGTCCATTATCCGTGAGCACCATGACCCACTCCTGCTCTTCAATACTGAATTTCACATACAGTTCGCTTGCTCCTGCATGGCGGACACAATTGGAAAGTGCCTCTAAAAGTATGATATCCATCAGTTCAGATATATGAGATTCCCAGACTTTTTCTCCTGTATAAATGATTTTTACTCCCAGAACTTTCGCCCTTTCCTGCACCTGCCTGTGCAGCTGTTCTCCTTCAACAGACTCATTATCCTTATTCAGCAGGTCTAATGTCTGCTTCCATTGCGAGAGAAACATATCACGATCTTCTTCGGATTCCCGCATCAACATTCGCTGTGTTGCCAGCACGCTGTATCCCAGATTATCATGCACTCTCATTTTCATAGATAATGTCTCTTCTTCTCTGGTCAGAGTTACGACATTTTTGGAAAGTGCTTTCATAGCCGCCGACATTTCCTGAAGCTTCTGATTTTCTTTTTTTAACAATGCCTTGCTCTGACATAATTCTGATACTTCTGAAGCAAGGAACTGAGAAAATCGATCTCCACCTGCCGTAATGATCTCTTTCTCTGAAAATTTCCATACGCTTCCGTCTGAAAAGCAGTATACTTTCAGATCAAAATCATAAAATACATGATCTTTAAGAGGCCGTCTCAGTGCTTCCCGCAATTCTGTGATGTTCTGGATATCCCTGCCTGCCAGATTCCGGCAAAGCTGATACATTTTCCGGTTCATCAGTTTCGGCATTCCGTTCCTGTCAAAAAATCCGATTCCGCTCGGCAAATTGTCCAGACTTTCCTGGATCGCATTTTCCCTCAGACAGTTTGTGCGACGTTTATAAATTCCAAATGCCTGTATTCCCGCAAATAAAAATCCGCAGATCCCCATAGCGATCAGGATTCCATACGGCATTTTTAAGAATACCATGAAATCCTCTTCTTCATAAAATCCCTGCCGCACACATAACCCGGACGTTATCAGGAAAGCAGCTATAAGCAACAGGCTGTCCTGCAGCATCGCCTTTTTTTTTCTTTCCCCTGTTCCCTCACAGATGAGCAGAATCATATACAGCAATGTCAGAAAAATGAAAATCCAGACTGCCATGATCCGATATTCCGGCGGACAGCTTCCAAATGCTTTCATCATTCATCATGACCCCCTTTCAGTACCAGGGAAAGCAGCCATGCACCGTCAAAATCCTGCTCTGCATAAGCCTGGTATCGTCCGGCAACTTTTTGCAGATTTGTTTTACATTCCACACTCAAAGACATAAGGATCTCTTCATCCCTGCGTTTGAGATTCAGGGTGAATGCCGACAGATCTTCGAGTGATTCTTCAATGACTGCCTCAAGAAAATCATAAATCTGCATGGCATCCTCACTTCGGATTTCATCCAGAGAAGTGACAAAAGCTGCTTCCACATGATTCCATTCCAGACTCCTTATCGTTTCCCTGAAGCATAATTCCAGCTCTCTTATCGGAAACATTGCACTCTGCTCTGCGATAAGGATAAGATTGCTGCGTCTTTTTATATAGGCTCCGATCACAACAATTTTCCCTAATATTTTTTTTCTTTCCTTCTCATTTTCTTCCATGGCATATGCTTCCATGAATTTCGCCAAAAGCGTACTCTGTCTTGCTGTTTGTTTCTGTATTTTATCATACAGCTGATTCTGGACGGAAAGTTTTTCTACTTGTTTTTTTGTTCTCAGATTTTCTTCTTCAATCAGATTTGCATCTTTTAATTCTTCTTTACGGTCTTCCAGCTCTTTTAAAATTTCCTGTAGTTCTGAGAGATTTTCTTTCCATAAGACATAGCCTCCCCAGATTGGTTTCCCTGACAGCCGAATTCCATTTTCCGACATGACAGGTCTTTGGATTACCTGTTTTGCGATCTTTGGTACAATATATTCAGAACCCTGAGACTGATAAATGCATTTTCCATTCTGGTCTGTGATCTGTGCCGAAATGGTAGATGCTGCAAATAACTGTGCATATCCTGTATTGGAGGGGATCAGTCCGGACTGGATGCAGCTTTCAATGATCAAAGCAAACAGAAGGCACAATGTGGCTGTCATATCTTTTGAAACTATTTTCCAGAAAGGCAGATCAAGATAATAAGCAATGCTGTAAGCCGCCGCCACTCCATAAGCGGCAAAAGGCAGCCAGCCCATTTTTTTATTTTTAATTTTCCTGCATCTTAACAGAATGATCAAAAGTGCCGCCAGAGCACATCCAAGCTCCCATGCGATTACAATATAATACCCTCTTCCATATCCATAAACTCCTGTTTTATAAGAAGATACTTCTCCAAGTTTTCCCTTCGGAAAGGTAAAAACCAACTGGTGCATATCATTTGTTAATACAATTCCGATCAGAAAAAGTGCAGGAAGAAACAGCAGCCATCGTCTTTTTGGTAATTTATAGCCCTCCGGCTGCCGTATATAAAAGGCCAGATAAAGACTGACCGTAGGGATCAGCAACATAGGTATATAGTAAAAATACCAGGCGTATCGCCAGGCTGTCGGCATCTCGTCCGATATTTCAAATTTGCACATCCGGATAAACATCCAGAAAATCATCATTGCTGCGATTGCAGTCAGGCAACGACGGATTTCTTTCTGGATAATCCTTTTCCGGAAAGAGATCGCCCACACCACATAAAGTCCTATATAAATAAAAGGTCTTAAAAGACGGCAGGCGGATTCCAGATAAGGATCTGCAACCGACACATAATGAAGCAGAACTGCAGTGCACACGCACAGTGCCACACTTCCGGCATATAATGTAAACTTCTTTTTTTCTGACACTGCTCCTGCTCCTTCCTGTTATGATTTACCATTATGTTCTTCACTGTTTCATAACTTCCGCATACGATGCTTATCACAAAGACGAAAACTCCAAGTAAAATCAAATTTTGCTGACGACTGTGCAAAAATTTCCGATATTTTCGATTTCTGGCTATTCTTTTTTCAAAATGCATGTAGTTACTCCCTTTTATCTGCACGGTTATATGATTTTTCCTGTAAAACTGTAATATTTCTATTATATAATATCTCCTTGATACGGTCAATTTGAAATAAGGCTACCGCAATCCCACTGGCTTTAGACGGTGGGTTAAGGTAGCCAAAAATCAGAAATTATAGTATACTCATGGCATGGGAACCTGGAAATCTAAAAACAGACACAAATACTTATGATGTTGGGGTCAAAAGATGCCATACGAATTGTTCCGTACTTCGTACTTCCACAATTCTTTCTACGCTCCGCTTCGGTCGGTGCTAAACATGTGCCACTGGCACATAGCACCCCAATATTCGCATATCGTGAAGCTTACGCTCCACTTTTATGCTCATATTGGGGCGGGTCATTAAGCCATAAAACCACTTTTGTGCAAGCACATCGTGGTTTCAGGCTTTTGACCCTGGCATCTACTTATTACAATATCACATTATTTTCGTCTGCAAATATAGGAAGAAATTACTGGTTTCGAGACAGATATCAGATGATATAAAGCAGTTTTCATATGAGATATGTCAAAGGCACAGTGTTATTATCAGATATATGGAAACAGATAAAGACCATATTCATTACATGATAGAGACAGAACCGACAATGTCTATCAGTAAGATTGTAAACCTGATGAAGAGCTATACAACATACCATA
>NZ_JBKVNQ010000020.1:0-41736 GCF_046967715.1 Hominisplanchenecus sp. | reverse complement strand
AAAGTGCAGAAAAGATATTTCTGACAGAGAGAGAAAAGGAAAAAAGTATGAGAAAAAAAGGCAAACATATCGTATCAAAAGTACTGCCGGGAAGCATTGCAGAAGAACTGGAAATTGAACCGGGAGACGAACTGGTTTCTGTAAGCGGGAAAGAGATCGAAGATATTCTGGACTATCATTATCTGATGAATGATGAATATGTGGAACTTCTGATACGTAAACCGAACGGGGAAGAATGGGAGCTTGAGATAGAAAAAGAATATGAAGATGATATCGGGATTGAGTTTGAAAATGGTCTGATGGATAACTATCGTTCCTGTCATAACAAATGTATTTTCTGCTTTATTGATCAGATGCCAAAAGGTATGCGTGATACACTTTATTTTAAAGATGATGATTCCAGGCTTTCTTTTTTGCAGGGAAATTATGTCACACTGACAAACATGTCGGATCATGACATTGATCGCATTGTATATTATCATATGGAACCAATGAATATTTCGTTTCAGACGATGAACCCGGATCTTCGATGCAAAATGCTGCACAATCGATTTGCCGGGGAGGCTCTGAAAAAAGTGGACCGTTTCTATGAGGCGGGGATTCATATGAACGGCCAGATCGTTCTGTGCAAAGGCGTCAATGATGGAGCAGAGCTGGATTTCAGCATACGTGAGCTGACAAAATACCTTCCGTACCTGCAAAGTGTTTCTGTCGTTCCGGTTGGGCTGTCAAAGTATCGGGACGGGCTTTTTCCGCTGGAACCTTTTGATAAAGAAGATGCAAAGAAAGTACTGGATCTGATCCATGGATGGCAGAAGAAGGCTTATCAGGAATACGGCATCCATTTTGTCCATGCATCGGATGAATGGTATATTTTAGCCGAACAGACGTTTCCACCGGCCGAACAGTATGATGGCTATCTTCAGCTGGAAAATGGCGTCGGCATGATGCGGCTGCTCCTTGATGAAGTAAAAGAAGAGATAGAAAACCGGACAGGCGATGACCGGAAACATACCGTTTCCCTTGCAACCGGACTGCTGGCGGCACCTGTCATACAGCAGATCGCAGACCAGCTCTGCGAAAAATATCCGAACGTGACCATCCACATCTATCCGATCGTCAACGAATTTTTCGGTGAAAAGATCACGGTCTCCGGACTTCTGACTGGACAGGATCTGAAAAAACAGCTTACCGGCAAAGAACTTGGAAAGCAGCTGCTGCTTCCGTGCAATATTCTCCGTACCGGATACGATGTTTTTCTGGATGATGTGACGGTGGGGGAACTGGAAAAATCTTTACAAGTGAACATTAATATTGTAAAATCAAGCGGTCGGGCACTGATCGAGGCCCTTTTATTGGAAACAGAGACAATCGAACATTCCTATACAGATGAGGTGAATAAATATGAGTAAACCAATCGTAGCTATTGTGGGGCGGCCAAACGTAGGAAAATCCACACTCTTTAATATTCTTGCCGGAGAAAATATTTCTATCGTCAAGGATACACCGGGCGTGACACGTGACCGTATTTATGCGGACGTAGAGTGGCTTGGCAAAAATTTTACCATGATCGATACCGGCGGTATCGAGCCGGACAGCAGCGATATCATTCTGTCACAGATGCGTGAACAGGCACAGATCGCGATCGATACCGCAGATGTGATCATTTTTATGACGGATGTAAGGCAGGGACTCGTAGATGCAGATGCACGTGTCGCAGATATGCTCCGCCGTGCGAAAAAGCCGGTGATCCTCGTCGTGAACAAAGTTGACAGCTTCCAGAAATTTATGGCAGATACTTATGAGTTTTACAATCTCGGTATCGGAGATCCGATCCCGATCTCGGCATCTTCCAAACTGGGGATCGGCGATATGCTTGATGAAGTGATTCGCCATTTCCCGGAACATGATACCGAGGAGGAAGAAGATGACAGACCGCGTATCGCCGTTGTCGGCAAGCCAAATGTCGGCAAGTCTTCAATCATAAACAGACTGCTGGGGGAGAATCGCTGTATCGTATCCGATATTGCCGGAACGACACGTGATGCGATTGATACGGCTGTTACCTGGAACGGCAAAGAATATGTCTTTATCGACACTGCAGGACTGCGAAGGAAAAGCAAGATCAAAGAAGAACTGGAACGCTACAGCATCATCCGCACGGTCACAGCTGTGGAACGTGCCGATGTTGTTGTTATGGTGATCGATGCCGTAGAGGGGATTACAGAACAGGATGCCAAGATTGCAGGTATTGCCCATGACAGAGGCAAGGGCATTGTGATCGTAGTCAATAAATGGGATGCAATCGAGAAAAATGATAAAACAATTTATAAATATACGAACGAAGTAAGAAATACACTTTCTTATATGCCATATGCGGAAATTATGTTTGTCTCCGCACTGACCGGACAGAGACTGGTAAAACTGTTTGACATGGTCGATACGATCATTGAAAATCAGACCATGCGTGTACAGACCGGTGTGCTCAACGAGATCATGACAGAGGCAGTGGCCATGCAGCAGCCGCCTTCAGATAAAGGCAAACGTCTGCGTCTGTATTACATTACACAGGTAGCGGTAAAACCACCTACATTCGTGATTTTTGTCAATGACAAAGAACTGATGCATTTTTCTTATACAAGATATCTGGAAAACAAGATCAGGGAAGCATTCGGGTTCCGCGGAACTCCGCTGAAATTTATTATCAGAGAACGTGGAGAAAAGGAGAAATAAAATATGATACGTCTGTTATG
The DNA here is from genome assembly GCF_046967715.1 of Hominisplanchenecus sp. Classification (NCBI taxonomy): domain Bacteria; kingdom Bacillati; phylum Bacillota; class Clostridia; order Lachnospirales; family Lachnospiraceae; genus Hominisplanchenecus; species Hominisplanchenecus sp. Next base: position 38,983 of record NZ_JBKVNQ010000020.1, on the reverse strand, counting down.
CCTTGCAATCGGATATCTGTTCGGATTGTTCCAGACAAGCTATATTTTAGGAAGAGTACATGGGATCGATATCCGGGAATACGGAAGCCACAATGCCGGTACGACCAATATGCTGCGTACCATGGGACTCAAAGCAGGTCTTCTGACTTTTGCCGGGGATTGTAGCAAGTGTATTCTGGCCGTGGTGCTGGTGAGAGTCGTATTTGGAAAAACACATGCGGATATTCTGCCATTGCTTGAGTTTTATGCGGCGGCAGGGACGATCCTGGGACATAATTATCCGTTTTATCTTGGATTTCGTGGCGGCAAAGGGATTGCAGCCACAGCCGGTCTTGTCCTGTCAGTGAACTGGATCATGGCGATCTGCGGCATCATCACTTTTTTTACTACTTTTTTTGTGACACACTATGTTTCTCTTGGCTCGCTCCTTGTCTACGTCGGAATTGTGATCGAAGTGATCGTACTTGGACAGAACGGCTTTTTCCATATGACACAGCCGCACCTGTATGAACTGTATGCAGTTGCTATTTTTCTTGCTGTGCTGGCATTCTGGAAACATCGTGAAAATATCAAGAGACTGTTATCCGGAACAGAGCGAAAAACATATCTTTCATCAAAAAATAAAAAGAAATAAAAAAAAGCAAAATAAAAACAGAGGGGGTTTTCTTATGGCAAAAATTGGTATTATCGGAGCCGGAACATGGGGGACAGCACTTGCAGTGCTGCTGAACAACAATGGTCATGAAGTGATGATCTGGTCTATTATCCCGGAAGAAGTAGAAATGCTCCGCACAAAAAGACAGCATGAGAAAAAACTGCCGGGTGTTATTTTGGCACCGAATATTGATGTCACCGGTGATCTTGAAGATGCCATGACAGACAAAGATATTCTGGTCTTGGCGGTTCCTTCCCCATTCACAAGAAGCACGGCACACAGTATGCGTGCTTTCTGCAAAGAAGGACAGAAGATCGTGGATGTGGCAAAAGGGGTCGAAGAAAAGACATTGATGACATTGTCTCAGATCATTGAAGAAGAGATTCCGCAGGCAGACGTGGCAGTGCTTTCCGGCCCGAGCCATGCAGAAGAAGTCGGAAAATGTATTCCAACAACCTGCGTTGTGGGGGCTCACAGCAGAGAAACGGCAGAATATCTGCAGAATATTTTCATGAGCAAGGTCTTCCGTGTATACACAACACCGGATATGCTTGGTATGGAACTGGGCGGTGCATTGAAAAATGTGATCGCACTGGCTGCCGGTATGGCAGACGGACTGGGATACGGTGACAACACGAAAGCGGCACTGATTACCAGAGGAATTGCTGAGATCGCACGCCTGGGGATCAAGATGGGCGGTATACCGGAAACCTTTTACGGACTGACCGGTATCGGTGACCTGATCGTGACCTGTGCAAGCGTCCACAGCCGCAACCGCAAAGCCGGATATCTGATCGGACAGGGCAAAAGCATGCAGGAAGCAATGGATGAAGTCGGCATGATCGTAGAAGGGGTTTATTCTGCAAAAGCAGCGATCCGCCTTGCACAGAAATATCAGGTAGAACTTCCAATCATCGAGCAGGTAAACAAGATCCTGTTTGAGGACAAAAAGGCGGCTGATGCCTTAAATGATCTGATGCTGCGTGACCCGAAGACAGAATCGGATGCCGGAGCCTGGAAGTAAAAGAAAAACATTGACGAAGAGCTCTCCTGGGTGTATAGTATTATTCATAAGCAAACACTTTATCAGGTGAAAGCGTGAAAGCATAAAAGCGTTAAACCGGTAAAATGTTAAAAAAATGAACAGAAACAGGAGAGGAAAAATATGAAAAAAACACTGGCATTTTTATTATCACTGGGATTGACTGTCTCCATGCTCGCAGGATGCGGAAGCAAGACAAACGAGACAACTGCGGCAACCGATGCACAGACAGAATCTGCTGCCGGTACAGAAAAGAGTACAGCAGACGATGACGCAGCAGCAACTACGACATCCGACAAAACATATAAGATCGGCGTTCTTCAGTATGTGCAGCACGATGCACTGGATGCTTCCAACGAAGGATTTTTCGCAGCACTGGATGACCTGGGGATAAAATATGACGCCGATCAGCAGAATGCTGCAGGTGAGGCTTCTTCCTGTCAGACAATTTCTGAGACTCTTGTAAATGACGGAGATGATCTGATCTTTACAATCGCAACACCGGCAGCACAGTCCGTAGCAGGTGCTACCTCAGATATTCCGATCCTGCTGACAGCCGTAACAGATCCGGCAGAATCTGGTCTGGTAGAGTCAAACGATGCACCGGGCGGAAATGTAACTGGTACTTCTGATATGACTCCGGTAAAGGAGCAGATCGATCTTCTGAAAAAACTGATCCCGGATGCAAAGACAGTCGGAGTCCTGTATTGTTCGGCAGAATCGAATTCTGTACTGCAGGCAGATATGGCAAAAGAAGCATGCAAGGCGGCAGGACTGGAAGCAGCAGATTATACCGTCTCAAGCTCAAATGAAATCCAGACGGTTGTAGAATCTATGATCGGAAAAGTAGATGTTATTTATGCACCGACTGATAACATGATTGCAGCGGGTATGGCAACCGTGGCAATGATCGCAAACGAAAATAAAATCCCGATTATCTGCGGCGAAGAAGGCATGGTAAAAGAGGGTGGACTGGCAACTTATGGAATTAATTACTATGAGCTTGGTTATAAAACAGGTGAGATGGCCGCAAAAATCCTGACAGAAGGTGCTGATCCGGCTTCTATGCCGATTGAATATCTTTCCACAGAAGAATGTTCCCTGCTGATCAACAAAGAGACTGCGGATACACTTGGCATTGATGTCTCTTCTTATGATGCAGATTCACTTTATACTGCAGAATAAGATGGTGAGGATTGTGGGAGTGCGACGCACGGAATAATCCGCAGGCATCATAGTTGGGGACTTTTGATCCCAACATCATAAGATATGATTCTTACAAAAGCATCTCAGATTCAGACAAATAAATAACAATAAAAAAGACAAGGGAGGCAAAGGCTTCCCTTATCTTGGTGAATATGGAGGACAGTATGAGTGGTGTAGCACTTGCAATGCTTGGAGCAGTGTCTCAGGGTGTGCTCTGGGGCCTGATGGTTCTTGGCGTTTATATAACTTATAAAATATTGGATATTGCCGATCTGACCGTGGACGGCAGTTTTGCACTTGGCGGATGTGTCTGTGCGGCGATGATCGCAAACAAAGGCATGAATCCGATTCTAGCAATTCTTATCGCACTGCTTGCAGGACTTGCAGCCGGTGCAGTGACTGGATTTTTACATACCGTATTTGATATACCGGCGATCCTTTCCGGTATCCTGACACAGATTGCACTGTGGTCGATCAACCTGCGTATTATGGGCGGAAAATCCAATGTTCCGCTTCTGAAAGCACAGACTATTTTTTCAGAAGTTGTAAAAGCTACCGGACTGACACAGTCTCAGGTTTCTCTGATCGTCGGACTGATCATAGCGGCACTGATGATCGTTTTCCTCTACTGGCTGTTCGGAACGGAGATCGGTGCGGCACTGCGTGCGACCGGCAACAATGAAGCAATGATCCGTGCTCTCGGTGTTGATACCAGAAAAACAAAAATGATCGCACTGATGCTCAGTAACGGTCTGGTGGCCGTATCTGGGGCACTGGTATGTCAGAGTCAGAAGTTCGGTGACATCAATATGGGAACCGGTGCCATCGTAATCGGTCTGGCTTCCATCGTGATCGGTGAAGTACTTCTTGGAAGACTGCGTTCTTTCGGAAGCCGTCTGATATCCGCAGTTGTCGGATCTGTGGTATATTTCCTAATCCGTGCGATCGTACTCCAGCTTGGTATGGATGCAAACGATATGAAACTCCTTTCTGCCGTGATCGTTGCACTTGCACTTTGCGTTCCGGTTGCCATCAACAAATGGAAGATCAGAAGTGCCTATAAGGAAGGAGGAAGTGACAATGCTTGAACTTCATAACGTAAAAAAGACCTTTAATAAAGGAACGATCAACGAGAAAAAAGCCCTGCAGGGGCTGGAGCTGACACTTCAGTCCGAAGATTTTGTGACGATCATCGGCGGAAACGGTGCCGGAAAATCAACGATGCTGAATATGATCGCAGGCGTTTATCCGATCGATGAAGGGAAGATCATTCTGGATGGAACCGATATTTCAAGAAAACCGGAATATGCCAGGGCAAAATATCTGGGAAGAGTATTTCAGGATCCGATGAAAGGTACTGCAGCCGGCATGGAGATCCAGGAAAATCTGGCACTTGCATACCGCCGCGGTAAAAAGCGTGGATTGAAATGGGCAATCGGAAAAGATGAGCAGGTATTTTATAAAGAACAGTTAAAAGCCCTGGATCTTGGGCTGGAAGACCGTATGACAAGCAAAGTCGGTCTGCTTTCCGGCGGTCAGCGTCAGGCACTGACACTTCTGATGGCTTCTCTTCAGAAACCGCAGCTGCTTCTGCTGGATGAGCATACCGCAGCACTGGATCCGAAAACGGCTGCAAAAGTACTGGCACTTACCGAAAAGATCATTGCGGAGCATCATCTGACAGCCATGATGGTAACACATAACATGAAAGATGCGATCCGTCTTGGAAACCGTCTGATCATGATGCATGAAGGCCGGATTATTTATGATGTGGCCGGAGAAGAAAAGAAAAACCTTCAGGTCAGCGATCTGCTTGCCAAGTTTGAACAGGCAAGCGGCGGAGAATTTGCAAATGACAGAATGATGCTTGCGTAAGAAAAACGCAAAAAGCTTGCTGATTTCACGATAATGTCTTATCATGGAATCAACAGGCTTTTTCTTTTTAGCTGAGTGGAAACGGAGGGATGCAGATGCAGTGCAAACGTTGTAAAACTTTTTTCAAATATGATAAATACGATGGGATCTGTCCGCAGTGTGCTTATTTCAACAGACCGCCCGGAATGGAAGAAGTAGATCTTTTTGAAGATGATAAACGATTTCAGACGGAAAACTATGTGCTTCCGCAGATGGAAGGAATCCACATGGAACTGCATAAAAAATACGACAGTGATAAAAAACCGCATAAAAAGAAAAAAACGGCAAAAAATAATGCCGGACACTTTTCAGATTATCTGGAAATAAAATCAAAGGAAAATATGGAAACAAAAAAAGATGCTGCAAACAGCAGAGTGCGTATCATTGTTTGCCTGATCGTGGCGATTATAGCTATATTATTTCAGATTTTTGAGAATATGATGTAAATTTTAGAAGAGGATATACTTTCGTCGATATCCCTGATATTATTAAAAAAAATACATCATCTCTTGTTGAGAATTCATAAACGCTGTGTTATAATGTTGTCAATATAAGGGTATTTGCGTAATTTTGCAGGTACAGAAAGGAGTAGATATCAGTGCATATCATAAAAGATGAGAATGGCAATGTTTGCCCTCATGGTCATGAGCACGGACATGCACATACACACGACGATGTATGCCAGGAAGGCTGCAGCGGCTGTGAGTCACATGATCCGAAAAAAGAAAACATTGCACTTTTAACATATATGCTGCAGCATAATGAACATCATGCAGCAGAACTGGATCAGATGGCAGACAAATTGCGGAAAGCCGGAATGGATACAGCGGCGGAACAGATACGGAAAGCGGTTGATGAATTCCAGAAAGGCAACCTGTATCTGAGTGTAGCACTTGCCACTGTAAAAGAAAATTAACAGGAGGCGGAATTATGTGTCTTGCAGCAGTATACAAAGCTCAGGATCCGGAGACAAAACTGTTTGAATTTGTAAGCAGGATCGATGTTGACGGAGAGACAATCACCCTTACGGATGTAATGGGCGAGCAGAAAGTTCTGGAAGGTACTATCGTAATGGTAGACCTTGCAAACAGTATTGTGAAGATCAACTGCACGGAATCTTAGCAGTTATCAAATAAATTAAAATAAAATGGAGGTATGTTACTATGAAATTATCGGAAAAGATGAAAGAGAAACAGCTTCTCTCTTTTGAATTATTCCCACCAAAAACAGAGAAAGGTATGGCAAATCTGCCAGGAACGATCGAACATCTGATGGAGTTCAAACCGGAATACATTTCCTGTACTTACGGAGCTGGCGGCGGAAACGTTGGAGCAAACCGTGAAGTATGTCAGATGATCAAGAAAGCAGGTTCCATCCCTGTAACACATTTCACCGTAATCAAAAATACAAAAGAAGGTATCAGAGAACAGCTGGATCAGTACCTGGAAGAAGGGGTTGACCATATGCTGGCACTGCGCGGCGACTTCCCGATGGGTGAGACAAGCACCATGGGAGATTTCGATTACGCTACCGACCTGGTGAAATTTGTCCGTGACCAGTACGGCGATAAATTCGAAATCGCAGTAGCAGGTTCACCGGAAGGCCACATTTCCTGCAGAAGCCTGGAAGCAGATATCGCTGTTCTGAAACAGAAACAGGACAATGGTGCAGACTACATCATGACACAGCTCTGCTGGGATATGGAACAGTTCAAATACTGGCTGGATGCAATCCGAAAAGCAGGTGTTACCATGCCGGTAGACGTAGGAGTTATGCCAATTCTGGATCAGGCAGCTACGATCAATATGGCACTGTCACGTAACGGCTGTGTAATGGATCGTGAACTTTCCAGACTGATCTCCAGACACTGGCTGTTTCCAAATCCATTTGCAGCAAAAGATGCAGAGGGCAAACCTTTTGATTTATTCTATGATAAGAAAATCGCAGAATTCAAAGAAGAAGGTATCGAATACACGATCAGACAGATCGATACATACCGTGCACTGGGCGTTGAGGGCATCCATCTGTATGCTCTGAACAAATGGAAAGATGTTTCTGAAATCATCAATCGTTCCGGTCTGCGTACACTGGTATAAAGAGACAGGCAACAGGAGGAAATATTTATGGCACAGGTAATAGCCGTTGCAGGAAAAGGCGGCGTGGGAAAGACAACGCTGTGCGGGCTTTTGATACAGTATCTTTGTGAGAAGGGGAAAACACCGGTTCTTGCAGTAGATGCAGATGCCAATTCCAACTTAAACGAAGTACTTGGCGTTGAAGTGGAGATGACACTCGGTGAAGTTCGTGAGCAGATTGAAAATGCAGCGAACAGTGCAAAAAGCCCGATCCCGCCAAGTATGTCAAAAGCAGACTATGCAGAGATCATGATGAATCGCTGCCTGGTCGAAGAAGATGACTATGATATGCTCGTCATGGGCAGGACACAGGGCAAAGGATGCTACTGTTTTGTAAATGGTCTGCTTCAGGCACAGGTACAGAAACTGACACCGAACTACAAATACATGGTCGTAGATAACGAAGCAGGAATGGAGCATATCAGCCGTGGCATTTTGCCAAAAGTTGATACGGTCATTCTTGTGAGCGACTGCTCCAGACGAGGTGTTCAGGCAGTTGGACGTATTGCCGGACTGGTGAAAGAGTGCGGACTTAATCCAAAACAGATCGGACTGATCGTAAACCGTGCACCGGAAGGCAAACTGAACGACGGAACAAAAGAAGAGATTGAGAAACAAGGTCTTACACTTTTTGGTGTCGTTCCACAGGATCAGGAAGTTTATGAGTATGACTGTGACGGAAAGCCAATGACAGAGCTTCCGGAAAATGCAGCGGTAAAAACTGCACTGTATAAAATACTGGACTCTATCAGCTTATAAAACACAGCCCCTTGCGGGAAGCCGTGAGGGGATTTATTTCAAAACCCCATATCCCATGGGGGCGGATAGGATATGAGAAAACCTGTGGGATAGGAACCCATAAACAAGGAGGTAGATGATGGGAAACTTTAAATTGACAACCGTTGAAGAATTCGAAGCGGCTACAGAGAAACTTCTGGAAACAGGAAAAAAAGTAGGAGCAGATGCATGGCAGTACCGTGCAGCAAAACAGACCCCACACTGTAAATTTGGTGAGCAGGGTGTCTGTTGCCGTATCTGTGCAATGGGACCTTGCCGTATCACACCGAAGGCACCAAGAGGTATCTGCGGATGCGACGTACACGGTATCGTAGGACGTAACTACCTGAAATTTACAGCAGGCGGAGCGGCAACACACTCTGATCACGGCCGTGAGATCTGCCACACATTGTACTGTGCAAAACCAGAAGGACCTTACAAGGTCAAAGACCCTGAGAAGCTGATCCGCATCGCAAAAGAATGGGGCGTTGAGACAGAAGGAAAAGATATTTACGATCTGGCACATGAAGTAGCATATCTTGGATTGAGCGAATACGGCAAAGTATTCGGCACACAGAACTTCTTAAAGAGAGCTCCTCAGCATACACAGGAGATCTGGGAGAGAGAAGAAATCGCACCAAGAGCAATCGACCGCGAAGTATCATGTTCTTTACATATGAGCCACATGGGATGTTCTTCCCTTCCTGAGGCACTGATCCGTCAGTCCTTAAGAGCCGGTCTGTCTGATGGCTGGGGAGGTTCCATGGCAGGTACGGAGTTCTCAGACGTTCTGTTCGGAACACCGAAACCGATCGAAACTGAAGCAAACCTTGGTGTTATGGTTGCTGAAAACGTAAATATTGTTGTTCATGGACATGATCCTTCACTGTCTGAGATGATCTGTGAATATGCAGATGATCCGGAAATGATCGCTTACGCAAAAGAAATGGGAGCAAAGGGGATCACCGTATCCGGTGTGTGCTGTACTTCAAACGAAGTTGCAATGCGTCGTGGTATTCCGATGGCAGGTAACTTCCTGCAGCAGGAAAACGTAGTATTGACCGGTGCATGTGAAGCAATCGTTGTAGACGTTCAGTGTATCTTCCCGGCACTTGGCCCTCTGAGTAAATGTTTCCATACTAAGTTTGTGACCACTTCTCCGATCGCACAGATGCCGGATGCTGAGTACATTCGTTTCAATGCAGAGACAGCAGGAGAAAATGCAAAAGCGATCGTTAAGATGGCGATCGAAAACTTCAAAAACAGAAAACCGGAACTGGTACATATTCCGGATATGAAACAGAAAGCAACAGTTGGATATTCTGTAGAAGCAATCGTAAAAACTCTGGATGGCGTTGCAAACTCTCAGGTTGATGAGATGGGAACAACAAAACCGCTTCTGGAGTGTATCACATCCGGTGTTATCCGCGGTGCAGTTGCCATGGTTGGATGTAACAACCCGAAAGTAAGACCGGATACAGCCCATATCGAGCTGATGAAGAAAATGATCGCAAACGATATCATTATCATTGCTTCCGGATGTTCTGCACAGGCTGCTGCAAAAGCAGGTCTGATGGACAAAGAAGCAAAAGAACTCTGCGGAGCAGGTCTGAAGAGAGTATGTGAACTGGCGGATATCCCACCGGTACTGCATATGGGATCCTGTGTAGATATTTCCCGTATGATGATCCTGGCAGCAGAGCTGGCAAAAGATTCCGGACTGAACATTTCTCAGCTTCCGGTTGTCGGATGTGCACCGGAATGGATGTCCGAAAAAGCAGTATCCATCGGTAACTATGTAGTAGCTACCGGTATCGATACGTTCCTGGGCGTTGATCCGTATGTATCCGGTTCTGACCAGATCGCACAGCTGCTGACAGAAGGCGTACGTGACTGGGTAGAAGCCGCATACACCGTAGAGAAAGATATCGACAAACTGGGCGATGCTATGATTGCAAGAATCGAAGAGAAGAGAACTGCACTGGGAATCTAATCTTTATGAAAACAAACGCAGGGCGGTTTTATTCGCCCTGCAAAGAAAAATAGAAGGCGGATAGTGATATGAAAATTGCAGTTACCGGAAAAGGCGGTGTCGGAAAAACAACATTTGCAGCCACACTTGCCAGATTGTATGCACAGGAAGGCAAGCATGTTCTTGCTGCAGACGTAGATCCGGATGCAAATCTTGGACTGGCACTTGGATTTTCAGAAGAAGATCTGGATTCAATCGTGCCGATCACCAGGATGCGAAAGCTGATTCAGGAACGTACAGGTGCGAATGATCAGAATCAGTTTTACAAGCTGAATCCGAAAGTGGATGATATACCAGATGCTTATTCAAAAACCTGTAATGGCGTAAAACTTCTGGTTCTTGGTACCGTTGAAACAGCAGGAAGCGGCTGTGTGTGTCCGGAGCATGTGATGTTGAAGCGCATCATCAATCATCTGGTGTTAAGGAGCAACGATGTTGTAATTCTTGATATGGAGGCTGGGCTTGAGCATCTTGGCCGTGGAACGACAGAAGGCATGGACCAGTTCATTGTTGTGATCGAACCAGGGGCAAGAAGTATCCAGACTTATAAAAATGTAAAGAGACTTGCAGCGGAACTTGGAGTTCGCCAGGTACGCGTGGTTGCCAACAAAGTAAGGAACGAGGATGATGAAGCATTTATCCGTTCCAAAATACCACAGGAAGATTTGCTTGGATTTATTCATTACAATTCAGAAATAATCGATGCAGACCGTCAGGGAAGATCACCGTTTGATGTAAGCCCGAACGCAAAAGCAGAGATTTCAATAATAAAAAGCAGGATAGACGCAGATCTGTCCAAAGGAGGTAAATAAAGTGACATTATTTGATGTTGTATTCAGTGGAAATGATACCGTATATGGCCTGACAGAGGGTGCAATCGATGCTGCGATCGAAAAACATGGTGCAGATAAAGCGATTGCTTTCCCGGATACGGCTTACAGCCTGCCATGTTATTATGCAGTAACCGGTACAAAGGTTGCTACACTGGGACAGTTAAAAGAAGCTCTGGGCGTTGTAAAAACCCTGATGACAAGAGAGCAGAAATTAAATGATGCATTTATGTCCGGTATTGCAACCGCTCTGTGTGCAGAATTTATCGAAGTACTGAAATATATTGACGGAGCTGCACCATATGAAGCTCCGTGCTACGGACATCTGGCAGATGCAGTGATCCGTGAACTTGGTGTACCGCTGGTAACAGGTGATATTCCGGGTGTTGCAGTTATCCTTGGTGCTGCACCGACTGCACAGGAAGGCGTTGACCTGGTAAAGAGCTATCAGTCACAGGGTATCCTGGTTACACTGGTTGGCGGTATCATTGATCAGTGTGAAGAACTTGGCTACAAAACAGGTGCAAACGTACGTGTGATCCCTCTGGGCAAAGATGTTACAAGTGTGATACATGTTGTATCCGTTGCAGTAAGAGCAGCTCTGATCTTCGGTAACATTCAGCCGGGTGATGCAGCAGGCCTGATGAAATACACCATGGAACGTGTACCGGCATTTGTAAATGCATTTGCACCGCTTGATCCGGTTATCGTTGCATGTGGAGCAGGTGCGATCGCACTTGGTTTCCCGGTAATCACAAACGAAGATACTTTCAAAGTTCCAAAGAGCCTGATCGTTCAGCCGGACGTTTCCAAATTCAACGCAACTTCTCTGGAAGCAAGAGATATCAAGATCAAGATCACAAACATCGACATTCCGGTTACATTTGCATCTGCATTTGAAGGTGAGATCATCCGCCGCGGCGATATGCAGGTTGAGTTCGACGGCTCCCGTGTAGACTGCTGTGAGCTGGTTATGACAAAGGATGCATCTGAGATCGAAGATCACAAGATCACACTGGTAGGACCGGACATCGACGAAATGCCGGTAGGAAGCAAACAGAGCATCTGTTATGTAGTAGAAGTAGCAGGAAAGAGTATGCAGTCCGACTTTGAGCCGGTATTCGAGCGTAAATTCCACTCATACCTGAACTGTGTAGAAGGTATGATGCATACCGGTCAGCGTGATATGATCCGTATCCGTGTAAGCAAAGAGACATTTGAAGCAGGCTTCCGTGCAAAACATATCGGTGAAGTTCTGTATGCAAAAGTAAAGAGCGAATTCGCAGCCGTTGTAGATAAATGTCAGGTAACAATCTACACAGACCCTGCAGAATGTACCAGAGTCCGTCATGAAGTAGCTATGTCGCTGTTTGACAAACGTGATGAGCGTCTGAACACACTGACAGACGAAGGCGTTGATGTATATTACAGCTGTATCATGTGCCAGGCATTTTCCCCATCCCACGTATGCGTGGTTACACCGGAAAGACTGGGACTTTGCGGAGCTGTTTCATGGCTGGATGCAAAAGCAACCAACGAGCTGGATCCTCAGGGACCATGTCAGGTTATCACAAAAGAAAGACCGATCGATGAACGTATCGGTGAATACGAAGACGTAAACGAAGCAGTTCAGAAATTATCCCAGGGTGCGCTGGAAGACGTATCCCTGTACTCTATCATTGAAAAACCAATGACATCCTGTGGATGCTTCGAGTGTATCTGTGGTATCGAGCCGCTGTCAAACGGTGTCTGCATCGCAAACCGTGAATATGCAGGCATGACTCCGATCGGTATGACATTCTCAGAACTGGCTTCCATGACAGGTGGTGGTGTACAGACTCCTGGATTTATGGGACATGGAAAACATTTCATTGCTTCCAAAAAATTCATGAAAGCAGAAGGCGGAGTAGCACGTATCGTATGGATGCCAAAAGAACTGAAAGAACAGGTAGCAGAAAGACTGAACGCAACAGCAAAAGAGCTGTACGGCATTGATAACTTCTGTGATATGATCGCAGATGAGACTATCGCAGAAGATCCGGAAACACTGCTGGCCTACCTCGAAGAAAAAGGACATCCGGCTCTGACCATGGAACCGATGATGTAATGATGCAAGGGAGAAAAGATCATGGATTTCATGCTTGCATGGAAATCCATGAGTTTGGATCCCGCAAAAATATGAGAAAGTAGCCCGACAGGGCGGATTTCGAATATTTTCAGATTGCGAGAGCATGAAATGCAAAGCAATCTGGAGCATCATGCTTGAAACGGCGATTAACGACAGAATCAAGGAGCACGAAGTGCGGGCAGCGTAGCTGCGATTCTGGAGGTATCCGACAGGAAGAATCGGCTTTCTGGCTTTATGCGGATCGTCAGCAAAGCCGACCAGAATCGCGTGCCAAGTCTCAAGTGCGTTCGACTTGAAAATTTATTGTTAAATAATTGATTTTTACAGGCTGCTGTTGTAAAATAGAAGTAATGTTTTTATAACAGTCTAAAAAGCATGAAGGAGGATTTTTAGAAATGCCATTTACAGCAAAATCAGGAAAATTCAATGCCAGCATCAACGTTGTTGAGTTTGGTACTGGCGATAAAGCAGTGAAAATCGGAGGCGAGAATGTATTCCCGCTGTATTCTTTTGATGCTGCAATCGAAAATGCACCGAAGGTAGGTATCGAGATCACAGATTTCGGTATGGAACATGAGCCGGAGTGCATCAAAAAATATTATGAAGGTTGTGCTACTCTGGCAGATATGGCCAGAAAAGCAGCTTCTATGGAAGGTGTAGACTTTTTAAGTTTCCGTATGGAAGGCGGAGATCCAAACGGAGCAAACAAATCTACAGAAGAACTGATCGGTGAACTGAAAGAGATCGCAGATGCAGTTGATCTTCCGCTTGTAGTATGCGGATGTAAAAATGTTGAGAAAGATGCAGAACTGTTCTCAAAAGCGGCAGAAGCCCTGAACGGTAAAAATGCAGTCATCCTCTCAGCAAAAGAAGAAAATTACAAGACAGTAGGTGCAGCAGCAGGCCTGGCTTACAAACAGATAGTAGGTGCTGAATCAGCTGTTGATATCAACCTGGCTAAACAGCTTAACGTACTGATCTCTCAGCTTGGTGTTGACAGCAAGAGTGTCGTTATGAACGTAGGTAGTGCAGCAGTTGGATACGGTTTTGAGTATGTTATCTCTACTATGGATCGTGTAAAAGCGGCAGCTCTGCAGCAGGGCGATGCAAATCTGCAGATGCCGATCATTACTCCGGTAGCATCTGAGGCTTGGGGTGTAAAAGAAGCTATGGCTTCTGAAACAGATGCTCCTGAATGGGGCTCACAGGAAGAACGTGGAATCGATATGGAAGTAGAAACTGCAATGGCAGTTATCGCTGCCGGTTCCAATGCGGTAATCCTGAAACATCCGGAATCCATCAAGATCATTTCTGGTCTGATGAAAGAATTAGTCTAAGAGTTGCGTTAAGGAGGAGATGTAATTATGGCACTTAAAGGTCTTGATATTTTTAAATTATCACCAAAGAAAAACTGTAAAGAATGTGGATGCCCGACATGTATGGCATTCTCTATGAAGGTTGCACAGGGTGCAGTTGATATCGCTGCTTGTCCGTATTTCGCACCGGAAGCACTGGCTAAACTTTCAGCAGCTACCGAGCCGCCAATGAAAACGATCAAAGTTGGTGCAGGCGATGCAGAGCTGTCTTTGGGCGGCGAAACCGTTCTGTTCCGTCATGAAAAAACATTCGTAAGCAGAACAAGATATGCAATGTCTCTTTGCACATGCATGGATGATGAGACAGTTGCACAGAAACTTGAGGACATTAAAAAAGTTGATTATGAACGTATCGGCGAGCGTATGTTCGTTGAGATGGTATATGTAAATTACAGTGCAGATGGCAAACAGGATTATGTTGAGCTGGTGAAAAAAGCAGCAGAGACAGGACGTATCCTGATCCTTGACTGTAAGGATGCAGAAATTGCAAAAGCAGCACTGGAAGTATGCAAAGATGGAAAACCGATCCTGAATGGTGCAGATGCTTCCAACTACGAAGCAATGAACGCTGTTGCCACAGCAGCAGGTGTTGTACTTGGCGTAAGCGGAGCAGATCTGTCTGAAATCCACGATACAGTAGAAAAGCTGGAAGGTCTTGGAAACAAGAATCTGGTGATCGATGTAACCGGAGCAGACGTAAAAGAGACATTCAAAAATGCAGTTCAGATCCGTAAGGCAGCAATCAAAGACGGTGACAGAACATTCGGATATCCTTCTATTGTAAATCTGCACAAAATTGCAGCAGGTGATCTTCACAAACAGGCAGCACTGCTGTCCCTGTTCACAATGAAATATGGTTCCGTAATCGTTGCAGAACATATCGGTTATGCAGAAGCTCTGCCTCTGTATGGTCTGCGTCAGAACCTGTTCACCGATCCTCAGAAGCCAATGAAAGTGGAACCGGGCGTCTATCCTCTGAACGGAGCAGATGAAAACTCTGTATGTCTGACAACCGTAGACTTCGCACTGACTTACTTCCTGGTTTCCGGAGAGCTGGAACGTTCCGGTGTACCGGTAAACCTGATTATCAATGATGCTGGCGGTCTTTCCGTACTGACATCATGGGCTGCTGGTAAATTCTCTTCTTCTTCTATCGCCAAGTTCTTCCAGGAACAGGATATCGAAGGAAAGATTAAGAGCAGAAAACTGATCATCCCTGGTAAAGTAGCTGTCCTGAAGGGCGAGCTGGAAGCAAAAATGCCGGGCTGGGAGATCATCATTGCTCCAAACGAAGCAGTTCAGCTTGTTAAGTTCATGAAAGACTTTGCATAAACTAAATATACAAGCAAAAGGAGAACAAAATAATGGGAAAATTCGTTACAATCGGAGAAAGACTTTCAACAACAGCTCCAGCAGTAAATAAAGCGTTTCTGGAAAGAGATCCGGAACCGATCTTAAAAAGAGCAAAACAGCAGCTGGATGCAGGAGCTACATATCTGGATGTAAACATCGGACCGGCAGAAGGATATGGCCCGGATCTGATGAAATGGGCAGTTGAATTGCTGCAGGGTGAATTTGACAACGTACCTCTGGCACTGGATACATCCAATAAAGCAGCCATCGAAGCCGGTATCGCTGTATACAACCGTTCTAAAGGAAAACCGATCGTAAACTCTGCAGATGCTGCAGGAAGAATCGAAAACATCGACCTTGCAGCTGCAAACGATGCAATCGTTATTGCACTGTGTAACGGCGAAGGTATTGCAAAAGACAACGATGAGCGTATGGGTTACTGCCAGATGCTTCTGGAAAGAGGTCTGGAACATGGTATGGAAGCAGAAGATCTGTGGTTCGATCCGCTCTTCCTGGTAGTAAAAGGTATGCAGGACAAACAGATGCAGGTTCTGGAATGTATCAAAATGTTCTCTGATATGGGACTGAATTCTACAGGTGGTCTGTCCAATAACTCCAACGGTATGCCAAAAGCAATCCGTCCGATCATGGATTCCGCCCTGGTTGCAATGGCTATGATGCAGGGTCTGACTTCTGCAATCGTTAACCCGAACGACCTGCGTCTGATGGAAACCATCAAATCCTGTGATGTATTCAAAGGCAATACTCTGTATGCTGACTCCTATCTGGAGATCTAATAAATGTATAAGGTTACTTTTAAGTTTGAAAACAGCGAAGATGTCACAGTCTTCGCTGCTTTCGGTGAGAGCCTTCTTGAGGTAGCGAGAAAAACAAATGTAGCTATCGATGCACCTTGTTCAGGAAATGCATCTTGCGGAAAATGCAGAGTAAAACTCGTAGAGGGAGAATTGGATTCCAAACAGACGAGACACATCAGTGATGAAGAATATGCACAGGGATGGCGTCTGGCATGCTGCAGCAAAATAAATGCGGATGTTGCTGTAATGGTGCCAGATATTGCTTCTGCATATCGCAGCCGTATGAAAGTTGCGGATCTGTCATCACCGGATGAAGTAAAAATCTTTGATAATATTAAGCAATCTATTACAGAAGCAGGTATCGAACTCAAAAATAATCTTGAAAGCATTCATGTTAAAATGGATGTACCAACTCTGGATGACACTATGCCGGATAACGAACGTCTGACAAGAGCCATCCGTGAAATTACCGGAATGCAGCGTGTGAAGCTTCCATATTCTGTGATCCATAAAATGGCACAGGTACTGCGTGAACACAATTTTGATGTAAACGTTGTGATCCGGAAAACAGAAAAAGACATTTTTGTCTATGACATCTGCGGTGCGGACGAAACACCGGTTATTGCAGGACTTGCAATCGATATTGGTACCACAACCGTATCTGCGATCATCATAGATATGACAGATGGAAAGATCCTTGCAAAAGGATCAAGCGGTAACGGTCAGATTCGCTACGGTGCGGATGTTATCAACCGTATTATCGAATCCCGCAAACCGGGCGGTCAGGACAAACTTCAGAAAGCGATCATTGAAGAGACAATCAATCCATTGGTACAGACGATGTGCCGTCAGGCAAAGATCAACCCGATGAACATTTACCGTATGTCGGTTGCAGCGAACACCACGATGAACCATCTTCTGATTGGAGTTAATGCGGATCCGGTTCGCATGGAACCGTACATTCCGACCTTCTTTAAGACCAATTCGATTTTTGCAGGAGATATTGGCATCAAAGTAAATCCGGATGCACATATCATTCTTGCACCGAATATCGGCAGTTATGTCGGCGGAGATATCACAGCCGGAGCATTTGTAACGATGCTGTGGAATCAGGAGCCATTCTCTCTGTTTATCGACCTTGGTACCAACGGTGAGATTGTATTTGGCAATTCAGACTTTATGTTCAGCTGTGCATGTTCTGCAGGACCAGCCTTTGAGGGCGGAGATATCAGCTGCGGTATGCGAGCGACCGACGGTGCGATCGAGGCATGTACGATAGATGCAGAAACGATGGAGCCGAAGCTGACGATCGTTGGCAATGAAGGCACAAAACCGGTTGGTATCTGCGGTTCCGGTATCATTGATATTATCAGTGAGCTGTTCCGCTGCAAGATCATCAATCCAAAAGGAAAATTTGTCAGAGAAGGCCGCCGCGTGAAACGCGATGCAGACGGAATGGGCAGCTATGTGCTGGCATTTGAAGGCGAAGAAGCAGGATCGAGCAAAGATGTAGAAATCACAGAAGTGGATATCGACAGCTTTATCCGTGCGAAAGGAGCTATTTTCTCTGCAATCCGCACCATGCTTTCTTACTGTGACTTTGATATCTCTATGATCGAGAATGTCTATGTTGCAGGTGGTATCGGAAGCGGTATCAACATGGCAAATGCGATCAATATCGGAATGTTCCCGGATATTCCGGTTGAAATGTATCATTATGTAGGAAATACATCACTGGCAGGTGCGTATGCGATGCTCTGTTCTACCGAATCCGAGCGAAAAGTATATGATCTTGCCGCTAATATGACATATATTGAACTCAGTACGATTCCGCAGTATATGGATGAATTTGTAGGGGCATGTTTCCTGCCGCATACAGATGCATCCCTGTTTCCGAATCGGTAAAATTCAAGTCGAACGTATGTGAGACGGAAGATAAATGCGGCATCAAAAGGAGAATTTTATGCAGGTAAGATACGAAAAAGATAATAAAGAAAGAATTCCTTTTGAACATTATCTGGAGGAATTTGCAGCAATCGATCCAAAAGAGGCCGCAGCCAGGGTGGGAGTACCTTGGCATGAAGAGACACAGGAATTTGAAGTGCGAATGATGCAGAAAGCATTTCTTGTAAAATGGCCGGAATGTACCATCCGAAAGGCAAATCCATTTGATGAAGGATATGGAGCCATGGAGGATGGCGTTCCGCCAAAGATCATGGCAATCCGATTTTTAACAAGGGGTGTGCACTCAGAAGGCACCGGAAAGTTTCTGACTTATCGGGAAGTGCCGCATGGAGAAGTTTATTACCGTCAGTTTAACGGAAGATGTATGATGCGGCTTGCTTTTTCTTATGGAAATAAATTGCAGGAATTTAAAAACAAAATGGAAGCACTGGGGGCAGTAAATTGCGGACACGGTGATGCCGGATACGAGTTTGAATTTATCAACGGGCATCGCGTACAGTTTTTGCTGTGGGCAGGAGATGAGGAATTTCCACCATCCTCCCAGATTCTGTTTTCAGACAATTTCCCGCTGTCCTTTGAAGCAGAAGACCTGGCAGTTGTCGGGGATATTGCGATCGGGACATTAAAGAAAATGAAGGAGGATTTTACAATGGGATTTTCAACGGTACCATGTAATGAATTTGTAGAAGTTCTGGCTTCCAAAGCACCGGTTCCGGGCGGTGGCGGTGCATCTGCACTGGTTGGTGCAATCGGCACAGCTCTTGGAAATATGGTCGGAAGCCTGACAGTCGGAAAGAAAAAATATGCGGATGTAGAAGAAGAAATGCAGGAGTTAAAAGCAAAATGCGATGTTCTTCAGAAAGAACTGCTGACTCTGGTAGAGAAAGATGCGGAAGTATTTGAGCCGCTCTCCAAGGCGTATGGCATGCCAAGAGAGACAGAAGAAGAGAAGGCGGAGAAAGCACGCGTTATGGAGATTGTGCTGAAAGATGCCTGCTCCGTACCGATGGAGATCATGGAGAAATGCTGTGAAGCGATTGAACTGATCAAAGAATTTGCGGCAAAAGGTTCAGCCCTTGCGATCAGTGATGCAGGCGTAGGTGCCGTATTCTGTAAAGCAGCACTGGAAGGAGCTTCCCTGAATGTGTATATCAACACAAAATCCATGAAAAACAGAGAATATGCAGAAGAACTGAACGCAAAAGCAGATGCTATGCTGGCAAAATACCCGCCGATGGCAGATGAGATCTTTGCAAGTGTTCTTGGAAGACTGAAATAGGCGGAGGATAAGCATTATGGCAAAACAGTTATTAGGAAAAGAAGTTGTTGCAGCTTTAAACGAGCGTATTATCGCAAAAGCAGAAGCATTAAAAGCAAACGGTGTTACACCGACACTTGGAATTGTACGTGTAGGCGAAAATGAAAGCGACCTTTCTTATGAAAGAGGAGCAACAAAACGCTGCGAAAAACTGGGTGTGGAATATAAAAAATATCTGCTGCCGGCAGATGCGACACAGGAGCAGGTTCTGGCAGTGATCGATGAAGTAAACAAAGATGACAGTATTCATGGTGTTCTGTTATTCCGTCCGCTTCCAAAACATTTAAATCAGGACGAGATCGAACAGGCATTAGATCCGGCAAAAGACGTTGACTGTATGACCAACGGTTCCATGGCTGGTGTGTTTACAGGCAAAGATCTGGGATATCCTCCTTGTACACCGCAGGCCTGCATGGAGATCCTGGATCATTACGGAATCGACTGCACAGGTAAAAAAGCAGTTGTAGTAGGCCGTTCTCTGGTAGTAGGGAAGCCGGCAGCTATGATGCTGATCAAAAAAAATGCAACCGTTACCGTATGCCATACCAGAACCGTTGATATGCCGTCAGTTGTAAAAGAGGCAGATATCGTGATCGTTGCAGCAGGTCGTGCAGGCGTGGTAGATGACAGCTATGTAAGAGCCGGACAGGTGATCATCGATGTCGGCATCAATGTCAATGCAGAAGGCAAACTCTGCGGTGACGTAGCTTACGATAAAGTAGAGCCGATCGTAGATGCGATCACACCGGTACCGGGCGGTGTCGGAAGTGTTACCACATCTGTTCTGATCGGACATGTAGTGGATGCAGCAGAGAAAGCAGCTGCAAGGAGGTAAGACAAATGGAACTTCGGGAAGTCATGCAGAAACGAAAAAGTATCCGTCAGTATCTGACGACTCCGGTAGAAGAAGAAAAAGTAAAAGCTATGATCGAGGCAGCAATCCTTGCACCGACCTGGAAAAATGCTCAGGAGATCCGTTATTATGTGGCGGTTTCCGAAGAAAAAAGACAGGCAGTACTGGATGCCCTGGGTGAAGGCAATCGCAAAAAAACGCAGAACGCTCCGGTTTTCCTGATATCTGCCGTTATTTTAAACCGTGCCGGTTTTCAGAAAGACGGCACTGCAGATAACGAGCTTGGAAACGGCTGGGGCTATTACGACTGCGGTCTGCACGATATGAATCTTCTGCTGGAGGCGGCAAATCAGGGCTTATCTACGCTGGTTATGGGACTACGTGATGCAGATAAATTGCGTGAAGCATTTGACATCCCAAAAGAAGAGTCCATTGTCAGTGTGATCAGTGTGGGATACAGCGATGCAGATCCGGACAGACCGACAAGAAAATCAGTAGAAGAGATTGCAAAATTCTTTTAACCGATCGGGTTGTTGGTCAGATGCCAGCAGAAGATAATGGTTCGGTTATAAGTGTATGTCTGAATCGCTATTATAAAATCAATTTTATCATTTTTAAAAGGAGTTGGCGTAATGATGACAACAAAGAGAGAAGTAGTTGAAAAAATGTGTGGTGGAAAAGGACACGTAATCATTGACCGTATCCTCGGTGAAAAAGAACTCAACGGAAAATGCGGATTATATGCAAAAGTAACGATTGAACCGGGATGTTCTCTTGGCTATCATGAACATCACAATGAGAGCGAAACTTATTTCATCTTAGCAGGTCAGGGTGATTATGATGATAATGGAACCGTACGCCCGGTTAAGGCAGGAGATGTGACTTACACACCGGATAACCACGGTCATGCACTGACCAATACCGGAGATACCGATCTGGTATTTATGGCACTGATCATTCTTGATTAAAAAACAAAGGCGAATGTAGATAAGATTTATTATGCGATTCTTGTCCGCTTCGCTGAAATGTAAAAATTAAAAAACAGACAGTGATTTCGGGTTCGATTTCGCTGTCTGTTTTTTGTTATAGAAACGGAGGAAATGCAGCATACGACGTACATCAGAAACATTCTTGAATGGAAAAATTCCGATCTGCTGATAAATTCAGGAAAGTGTGGCATTTTCGTTATATTTCTCAAATTCTTTTTCCATATCGACGAGTGTATCTGCATAGCTTAACAGTTCCGCAACACGCTGCTCTCGGTTGTCGTATTCTTTTTTATAAGAAATACGATGCTCCATGGCAGCCCAGAAATCCATGGAAATCGTGCGGAGCTGGATCTCGACCGGATAATATTCACTGGCATCCAGACAGAAAACATTTACACCGAGAATGATATGATGACTTCGATAGCCATTCGGTTTGGGATTGGTGATATAGTCACGTTCCCGGATAAAGATCAGATCAGACTGTTTTTTCAGCATATCGATCAGATTTTTAATATCACCGACGAAATAACAGACAATGCGGATGCCGGCGATGTCCTGCAGAAGATCCTTTGCATTTTCAAGAGTCGGTTCTTCCCCCTTGCGGATCAGTTTTTCTTCGATGCTCTGCTTGCTCTTGATGCGGTACTGCATCGTATGTATCGGATTTTCAGCAGAAGCCTTGTAAATATTGTGGTTTAAGATCTCCAGCCTGGTCAGAAGCAGTTTCATTGCATCATCGTATGGACGGATCAGATCATAATACTCAGTGTCAGTCATGGAAAACTCCTTTAAAATATCAAAAATTTCGTAACTGTTTCTTTACTTCACAGTTGCGATGTTAAAATCATTTCATGGCAGAATTTGATAAAATCCCAAAATATAAAGATGTTAAGGTCAAAAGATGCCATACGAATTGTTACGTACTTCGTACTCCCACAATTCTATCCAACATTCGCATATCGTGAAGCTGACGCTCCACTTTTATGCTCATATTGGGTGGGTCATTAAGCCATAAAACCACTCCTGTGTAAGCACATCGTGGTTTCAGGCTTTTGACCCTGGCATCATATAAATACAATATAACAGAAAATTATGGACTTCCTGTGACAAAAGTATAAAGCAATGAGAAAAATAATAAACAAAAATGAGTCTTGACAAAAAGATAACAAAGAGGCTATAATAATAACGTGAATTACATATTGCTGTAGCAAGTGCCGATGAGAATCGGGTGAAAGGGAATCAGGTGCAAAACCTGAACGGTCCGGCCACTGTAAGCAAGGAGCACTGTCTTGAAAAACCATTGCATACCCATTTTTGTGAGAAGGTAAGACAGCGTGAAGATAGGCGAGTCAGGAAACCTGCTTGATACATGAGATGAGCTTCCGTGTAGAGCTAAAACATCCAATCCGAAGTCAGAGACGTTCTGGTTTCGTATGATGTCTGCTAAGGGTAAGCAGATGTTTATTATTTTATGAAAAAATAGCGATTGAATCCATCTCGAGCAATCCTGAACATATTGGGGGTAATTCACAGCATACCTCCTTCTGTGGCAGGAATCCGCACCTGCCATAAGATAAAAGAACCGGTTTCCTAACTCCGCAATAGGAAACCGGTTCTTATTATCTCAGTCGGAGATTAAACTCCGACTAAGATAAACGCTCCGCGGGGATGCACAGCGATTCTGTCAGGTAAATGTCAGCAAAGCTGACCAGAATCGTGTGCCAATTCTCACATTTGTTCGACTTGAATTTACTTTAATTCAATTTCTGCCAGTTCTTTTGGAGGGAGCTGTTTGCTGGAAACGGATTTAAACCATTTCACTTTTGCAGCAGCTTTGTTCAGAGGAAGGTTGGTTCCGGCACCGGCAATACAGCCGCCAGGACATCCCATTCCTTCAATCAGACATCCGTTTATTTTTCCGGCTTTGGCAAGAGCCAGTGTCTTTTTACATTCTGCAAGTCCTTCAGCATGGATAATTTTTGGTGTGACATCCGGGTAATAAGCCTTCAGACATTCCTCGATTGCACCGGCAACACCGCCTGCTACGGCATAACCACGTCCGGCAGCAGTGGCATCGTGCATGGAATGGGCATTTTCTTTCTCACCCATATCAATTCCCTTTGCATCGAACATACCGACCAGTTCCTCAAAAGTGATAACAAAATCGACATCACTTCGCACCGAACGACGGCTGGCTTCCAGTTTTTTCGCAGCACACGGACCGATAAATACAACTTTGGCATCCGGATGTTCCTGTTTGATACTTCTCGCAGTCGCAACCATCGGTGTCAGCTCCTGAGAAATATTGTCGATCATAGTCGGAAAATATTTTTTCGCAAGCATGGACCAGGAAGGGCAGCAGGAAGTCAGAAGAAACGGAAGTTCTCCGGTTGCTACTTTTTCGGCATAATGTCTGGCTTCTGAGACGGCTCCAATATCGGCACCGAGAGCTACCTCATAAACTTCGGAAAATCCCAGAGTTTCCAGGGCTGCGTGGACATCTTTTGGCTCCATGCTGCCAAACTGACCAACAAACGCAGGAGCAATTTCTGCGATGATTTCATTGCCTTCTTTTAAGGAACGTGCAAGCTGATAAATCTGAGACTTGTCACTGATCGCTCCAAAAGGACAGCTGACCATACACATACCGCAGGATACACATTTTTCGTTGTCAATCTTTGCTCGGCCGAATTCATCACTTCCGATTGCTTTTACGCCGCAGGCACGGGAACATGGACGTTCCTTTTTGGAAATGGCATCATACGGGCAGACCGACTTACATTTTCCGCAGTGCACACATTTTTCCTGATCAATATAAGAATGTCCGTTTACCATGGAAATGGCATGTTTCGGGCAGACTTCCGCACACGGATGGGCAAGGCAGCCTTTGCACATATCGCTTACTTCATATTTATTATCCTCGCAGGAAGCACAGGCGGAAGGGACAACCTGCATCAGAGGCGGCTCATAATATTTTTCGGAAATATTGCTGGCCTCGATGCCATCAGTCAGGTGGACAGGTTTGTTTGTCGGACGCAGACACATTCCCATGGCAAGGCGGACGCGTTCCGTGGCAATCGCACGGGCACGGTAAATACTGTCACGGTACTGCGGACCATCTTCCGTTACGATTTTATAGGGAATTGCTTCAATATCGTGGATCAGTGATTCGTCATCGGATTCAAAGCCGATTCTGGAAACCTCAGCAAAAATCTGACGGCGGATTTTTCTTACTTGTGTTTCAATACCTCTCATGTCTTGGAAACTCCTTTATGTCAATTACGGATTTATGGTGGCATGCATACTTCCTTCTCAAAGCACTATAACATATTGATAAAATATTATCAAGGCAAGTCCATGCTCAAAAAACGGAACATCCATATTGTATGTGAAAAATTTAACACAAATATCGCAGTTATCTGACATAACTATGGAAAAGAATTTTGTTTGTTAAATTTTTAATTAATGGAAAAGGCATTGTATATAATAAATAAATAAGATATAATTAACACACAAAATTTGTCAATAAATACAAAAGAGTAGGAGGTATGATTTATGCTGGATCAGTCATATTACCAGAAAGCGGACGAAATCATTGCTTTTTATGGTAAGAAACCATCATCCCTGATTCCTGTGATGCAGGATATTCAGGGGGTATATCGTTATCTGCCGGGAGAATTGCTGACGTACATTGCAAAAGAGATTGGAGTAAAAGAGGCAAAGGCTTACAGTGTTGCGACTTTTTACGAGAATTTCTCTTTTGAACAGAAGGGAAAATATGTGATCAAGGTCTGCGACGGAACAGCCTGTCATGTAAGAAAATCAGCGGCAATCCTCGATGCATTTATGAAAGAACTGGGACTTTCCGATAAGAAGCATACAACGGATGATATGCTTTTTACGGTAGAGACCGTATCCTGTCTCGGTGCGTGCGGACTGGCACCGACCTGTACGGTGAACGATGAAGTCCACCCGAATATGACACCGGAGAAAGTAGTGGGATTGATTACAGAATTGCGAGGTGAGTGCTGATGATCCATAACAGAGACGAGTTAAAAGAATGTCGCCAGAAGGCAAAAGCAGATATGGAGACGGCAGCCTGTCGTATTCTGGTCTGTTCCGGCACCGGCTGTATCGCAACCGGTTCTGAAAAAATATACAATCGCTTTTTAAAACTTGCAAATATAACACCGGGCGTGAGCGTAATCTTTGCACCGCACGATGAAGACACACACATTGGGCTGAAAAAGACCGGATGTCAGGGCTTCTGTGAACTTGGCCCACTTGTGCGTATCACGAAAAACGATGAGACCGTTCAGTATGTAAAAGTTCAACTGGACGACTGCCAGGAATTGTTTGAACGTGCTGTGCTCGGTGATGATGTAGTGGAGCGTTTATTATACCGTAAAGAGAAAAAAGTTTACCGTCATCCGAAAGAGATTCCGTTTATCGCAAAACAGACCAGGATCGTTCTGGAGAACTGCGGACGTTTTGATGCAGAATCCATTGACGAGTACATGGCATCCGGCGGTTTCTCTGCCCTGGAAAAAGCGATGTTTGAGATGACAAGTGAAGAAGTGATCGAAGAGATCGATAAATCCGGGCTGCGGGGAAGAGGCGGCGGCGGTTTTCCGACCGGACGCAAATGGAAACAGGTGGCACACCAGAAAGAAAAAGTACGTTATGTCGTATGTAATGGTGATGAAGGTGATCCGGGTGCTTTTATGGATGGTTCCGTTATGGAAGGTGATCCGTACAAACTGCTGGAAGGCATGATGATCGCCGGATATGCAGTCGGGGCTGCCAATGGTTATATCTATGTGCGTGCAGAATATCCGATGTCCGTTTCCAGACTTCGCCATGCGATCGCAGAGATGGAAAACCGGAATCTGTTAGGTGACAACATTTTAGGAACGGATTTCTGTTTCCATATGCATATCAACCGCGGAGCAGGTGCATTTGTATGTGGAGAGGGAAGTGCACTGACGGCATCCATCGAAGGAAAACGAGGTATGCCGCGTGTCAAACCGCCAAGAACGGTAGAAAAAGGACTGTGGGAGAAACCGACCGTCCTCAACAACGTAGAAACGTTTGCCAACGTACCGAAGATCATTCTGCAGGGAGCCGACTGGTATCGTTCGATCGGAACGGCCGGAAGCCCTGGAACCAAAACATTCTCCCTGACCGGTGCGATTGAAAATACCGGTCTGATTGAAGTGCCGATGGGAAGTACACTGCGGGAAATTATTTATGATATCGGCGGCGGACTTAAGGAAGGATCTCAGTTTAAAGCCGTACAGATCGGCGGACCGTCGGGCGGCTGTCTGACGGAGAAGCATCTGGATGAACCGCTTGATTTTGACTCCGTAAAGAAATTTGATGCAATCGTAGGATCTGGCGGAATGGTTGTCATGGATCAGCACACCTGTATGGTAGAAGTTGCCCGGTTTTTTATGAGTTTTACGCAGAGAGAATCCTGCGGAAAATGTGTTCCGTGCCGGGAAGGTACGAAACGTATGCTGGAGATCCTGGAAAAGATCGTAGAAGGCAGAGGCGAAGAGGAAGATCTCGACCGTCTGGAGGAGCTTGCGGCAATGATCCGCAGCATGGCACTTTGCGGACTCGGAAAGAGTGCACCGCTTCCGGTCATCAGTACTCTTAAATTATTCCGAAACGAATATCTGGAACATATCAACGAGCATAAATGTGCCGCAAAAGTCTGTCAGGCTATGCGTAAATATGTGATCAATCCGGAGTTCTGTAAGGGCTGCAGCAAGTGTGCGAAGAACTGTCCGGTTGGTGCGATCAGCGGAAAAGTAAAACATCCGTTCCATATTGACCCGAATATCTGTATCAAGTGTGGTGCATGTAAAGAAAACTGTGCATTTAATGCCATTTACATAGAAGAGTAGGAGGGCAGATTATGGGATTTATGATAATTGACGGTAGAAAAGTAGAATTTACCGATGAAAAAAATATTCTGACGGTCATAAGAAAAGCAGGCATTGACGTACCGACACTGTGTTACCATTCAGAACTTTCTACTTTTGGTGCGTGCAGACTCTGTACGGTAGAAGACGACAGAGGAAGGACATTTGCGTCCTGTTCCGAAGAGCCGAGAGATGGCATGGTGATCTATACAAACTCAGAAAAAGTAAGAAAATACCGCAAGCTGATCGTAGAGCTTTTGCTGGCTGCACATTGCAGAGACTGTACGACCTGTATCAAGAGCGGCGAGTGTGTACTTCAGGAACTGGCACACCGCCTCGGCGTGAAAAAAGTACGTTTCCAGAATACAAGAGAAGAAAGACCGCTTGACTTTTCTTCTCCTGCGATCGTGCGTGATCCGAATAAATGCATCCTTTGCGGAAACTGCGTGCGTGTCTGTGACGAGATCCAGGGGATCGGTGCGATCGATTTTGCTTACCGCGGAACCGATGCGATGGTCATGCCGGCATTTGACCGGCAGATCGCAGAGACAGACTGTGTAAACTGCGGACAGTGCCGTGTATTCTGCCCGACCGGTGCGATCACAATCCGTACTAACATTGGAGAAGTATGGAAGGCACTGGCAGACAAAGATACCAGAGTCGTGGCTCAGATCGCCCCGGCAGTGCGTGTGGCAGCCGGTGATGCATTTGGACTTCCGAAAGGTGAAAATGCGATGGGCAAGATTGTGGCAGCTCTGCACCGCATGGGATTTGATGAAGTCTTTGACACCAGTTATTCAACGGATCTGACGATCATGGAAGAATCTGCAGAATTCCTGAAACGCCTGGAAAAAGGGGAAAACCTGCCGCTGCTCACCTCCTGCTGTCCGGCTTGGGTCAAATTTGTGCAGGATCAGTTCCCGGATTATAAAGAAAACATTTCCACCTGCCGTTCTCCGCAGCAGATGTTCTCCGCGGTCATTAAAGAATATTACCGCAATCCGGAGCATGCAGAAGGCAAAAAGACTGTTGTTGTATCCATTATGCCGTGTACGGCAAAGAAGATGGAGGCAGAACGTCCAAACAGTTATACCAAAGGTGAGAAGGATACGGATATTGTCATCACCACAACGGAGCTTACCAGGATGATCCGTACTGCCGGTATTGCACTCGATAAGATCGAAGTAGAATCCTGCGATATGCCGTTTGGTATTGCATCCGGTGCCGGTGTGATCTTCGGTGTGACCGGAGGTGTAACTGAGGCCGTGATCCGCAGACTCGTTCCGGGACATGGAAATGCCGTGATGGATTCCATCGCAGAAGCCGGTATGCGAGGCGAAGAAGGCATCAAAGAATTTTCCATCACTTATGAAGGCAAAGAACTGAATATCTGCGTAGCCAGCGGACTTGCCAATGCCAGAAAAGTCATGGAACAGGTACAAAGCGGTGAGAAACAATATCATCTGATTGAGATCATGGCGTGCAGACGCGGCTGTATCATGGGTGGCGGTCAGCCAATCCCGGCAGGTCCGAGACATAAAGAAGCAAGAGCAAAAGGCCTGTACCGTGCAGACGGAAATATGGCGATCAAGAAATGTACCGAAAATCCGCTGATGGATGTTTTCTACAACGGAGAAGATTTCAAAGGAAAAGCACACGAGCTGTTACATAATCCGTTCTAAAAGCGAGACCCCCTCACATATGCTGTATCAGTATAGTGAGGGGGTTAAATTATGGATACGTTTCATCTGTATCAGGATATACAGGCACGGACGAAGGGCGAGATCTACATAGGCGTGGTCGGCCCGGTGCGAACAGGAAAATCCACGTTTGTCCGTCGCTTTATGGAGCAGCTTGTTCTGCCGCATATGAAAAAAGAAAACAGTCAGGTATCAAAAGATGAACTCCCGGTGAGTGGCGGCGGAAAGACGATCACGACCGTAGAACCGAAATTCGTTCCGGCGAAAGCAGCAGAAGTAGAACTGGATGAAGGGATTACGGCAAAAATCCGCCTGATCGACTGCGTGGGATTTGTGATCGACGGAGCTTTTGGACTCGATGAAAACAATCAGGTGCGGATGGTAAAAACGCCGTGGTTAAAAGAGGCAATCCCGTTTCCGCAGGCAGCGGAGATCGGCACCGGAAAGGTAATCCGTGACCACTCAACTGTCGGGATTCTGGTGACAACCGACGGAACGATTGGAGATTTCCCGAGGGAAGCTTATAAAAGTGCCGAGGAAAAGACGGTTCTGGAGCTGAAAAAAACAGGCAAGCCGTTTGTGATCGTTTTAAATTCTCAGAAACCGTATTCGCAGGAGACGAAAGCACTGGCAGAAGAATTGTCAAAAACGTATGAAACTGCTGTGATCCCGGTCAACTGTGAGCAGATGAAAGAAGAAGACATCCGCAGGATCCTGACGGAGCTTCTCTATGCATTTCCGCTGACCCGTATTGAATTTTTTGTGCCGCGATGGATTGAGACACTGGATGTGGAACATCCGGTAAAAAAGGCAATCCTGGAGTCGATTCGTGAAATTTTTGCAAACGTCGGCAGTCTGCGGGATGTGACGGCAGAGTCACTGGCACCATCCTGCGAATACATCGATAAAAGCAAACTGGAACAGATTTCCCTCTCTGACGGCAGCGTACAGGTGCGTCTCGAGGTGCCGGAAAAATATTATTATCAGATGCTCAGCGAGATGGCAGGCGTGCAGATCGACGGAGAATATCAACTGATCTCCATGATCCGGGAATTATCTGAGAAACGCAGAGAATATGAGAGTGTGCAGGAGGCATTAAATGCAGTACATGGCACAGGCTACGGCGTGATCACACCGCAGAGAGAAGAAATCCGTCTCGAAGCACCCGCCCTCACAAAACAGGGAAATCGCTACGGTGTCAAAATAAAAGCCAGCAGTCCGTCTGTTCATCTGATCCGGGCAGATATCGAAACCGAGATCGCACCGATCGTCGGCAGCGAACAGCAGGCAAAAGACCTGATTGCTTATATCGAAGAAAACGCAAAAGGAGAAAATGGCATCTGGGATACCAATATTTTCGGAAAATCCGTCAGCCAGCTGGTAGAAGACGGCATCCGCACCAAACTTGCCATGATCGGCGAAGAAAGCCAGGGCAAATTGCAGGATACCATGAAAAAGATTGTCAATGAATCGAGCGGAAGGATGATCTGTATTATCATATGATGCCAGGATTGTGGGAGTGCATAGCACGAAACAATCCGTAGGCATCAAAGTCGGGGGCTTTTGACCCCGACATCATATTCAACTGTAAAATGCAGCTTATGTACAACATAGGCTGCATTTTTTTCTGCACAAAATCAGAAAGTGTTCGAAAATCAAAGAAAATCAGACCACAGCGTCTGACACATCTTGATGAAGGAAAAGAAAACTTATAAAATAAAAAAGAAATAAGATTTATAAAAACAAAGGAGTTTTTATGAAAGACCAGAAATAGGGTGTAGTGTGAGTTGTAACAAGAGCGGATGGAAAATCATTCGCTCTTGCTTTTTTTCTTTTCAGGTGTTGCAGTTTGCATAAGAAAAAGTTATACTATAGTTTCAAGATTAAAACAAACGATAAGGATGATAACATGAATGAATTTGCAAATCTGCTGTCGGCATTCGTAAAAGAAAAAGGTGTAAAAATACAGCCCTTTGCCAGGTATTGTGGTTATGACCGGGCGAATATGTACAAAATTCTCAAAGGTCAGAGAAATCTTCCGGGAAGAGAGATTGTGGAGAAGGCAGTAAAATATATGCACTTGCTTCCATCAGAGGAAGAAAAACTCTGGGAAGCGTATGAAATATCTGCACAGGGATCCGATAATTATTACAGACGCAAGGAAGTCCAGAAATTTTTTACTGAGCCAATTCTCAGTAGTAATGTTAATATAACTGCCCTGACGGAGGGAGAACCGGCAAAATTTGGCATACTTAACAATGAGAGTATTCCTCTTCGGGGAGGATATGAAATAGATGCTGCTTTGTTTCGGCTGATTGGAGAAGAAAGTCGGAACAAAGACGGACATTTGCGGCTTATGATCCAGCCGGAAAGTAATTCCCTGAGCAGTATCCTGTCCGTGCATGGAAACTATGCCTGCAATACTCGTATTGACCATATTGTATGTCTGAGCAGCAATCCGGAAAACGTATATAGGAAAAAGAATTATAATCTGGATTGCCTGCGGTGTGTGCTGCCACTCTACAATTATAATTATGATTATAATACCTGGTATTATTACAGTAAGATTCCGGTGCAGGAGAAAAAATTTGGTCTTTTTCCGTATATGGTTTTGTCATCGAAGTATGCCTGTGTTTTAACAGCTGATATGCAAAAAGGATATATAACGGCAAAACCGGAAATATTGAGGATTTGCGAGGAGATTTTTGAAGAATGTCTCGAAGAGTCGAAACCGATGATTCGGCGTCTTACAGATCTTGATGAACAGTTTGAAGTTACCGGTAAAATTTTGAAAAATAAAGATCAGGTACAGAGCTTTCAGATGACACCATGCCTGACTCCGGTGCTGACAGAGCAAATTTATGAAAAATATCTGAAAAAAGAGCTTCCGGGAAGGGAAAAGCTAATCCAGACGCTTTACACTTATGGGGAAGAAATCAAACGCTCAGATATTCAGTATGTTACGTCACTGGAAGGGATAAAGCGTTTCCTGAAAACCGGAATAATCAGTGAATGGCCGCCGGAATTGTATGATCCACTTGAAATGGATGACCGTATCCAGTTAATAAAAGATTTGATTTTTTCGGACAATGGAATAAATATCCGTATTTTAAAGAAGACGGTGGGAAATTTTGATGCAGAAATCTACCTGTGCGTCAGCAGAGAATATGGTATTCTGAAATTTATTGTTCCGGAAAAACAGATGCAGCTTCATCTTGTACTGGAAGAAACGGGATTGCTTTTTTCGTTTTTTGATTTTTGTGAAAATTTATCGACGGAACAAATATTTAGCAGTTCGGAAGAGATAGAAAGTTTTTTGGAAAATTGGCAGCTGAGTGAAAAGGTGCTGTTTTAGAAAGTGGTGAAAGCATTTCTATTTTATTTTCCCCACAGGTACAGGTTGTATTTTCTCGGGAATACATTTGACAAATACAGGAATTTCGTCTATAATGGCGATGAAATGTAACAAATTTGTAACAAATAGTTTGATATTTAGTTACAGATCAGTTTTGACAAGTGTGGGGGAAAGGATAAATAATGAAGAGAAAAAGAAGAATCATACTGGCAGTATTCGCAGTGATGTTTGCGATGCTTTGTATGCCGCAGAGGGCGGAGGCTGCAAGAAAGGCAGTCTGGAAGGATGTTGATGGTGTCTGGTATGCTTACAGAGGCAGCAAACTGGTGAGGAACAAGTGGGTTGGCGATTACTATGCCGGTCCGGACGGTTCCCTTGTGAAAAACCAGTGGATTGGCGAATATTTTGTGGGTGAAGACGGAAAATGGATTGAGAATTTTAAAGGCGGCTGGTATAAAATTAATAAAAAATATTATTATTATACCCCGGAAGGTGAAAAGCAGCTTGGCTGGATCCAGCTCGGAAAACGGAAGTATTATCTGGATCCGAAGAAAAATGGTGCGAGAGCGACCGGCTGGAGAAGGATCGAGGGATATCGCTATTATTTCAGAAAAAAGAAAGGTTATATGCTGACAGGCTGGAGATATATCAACAAGCAGTATTACTTTTTTCAGAAAAATACAGGAATCTGTCTTCAGGGCTGGTTTCACTGGATCGGTAAAACCTACTATACCGGTGAAAAATATTACCGTGTGACCGGATGGCAGGTGATTGACGGAAAACGTTATTATTTTGCAAAAGACGGAGGTTTGCAGAGCGGCTGGCTTGATTCGAAAGGAAAGAAATATTATCTGGATCCGGACAATGGTTCTGCTGCAGCAGTTGGTCTGCTTTCTGTTGACCGTGTTACATATTATTTCAATGCCAAAGGTGTCATGCAGAAAAACAAGGCAGTTACGATTGACGGCGTTGTCTATAACATTGACCTGAATGGAAGGTGTACAGCAAACATTCAGGACAGGGATGATAATATCACAGACAAGATGTTGTTTTTTACGACGTTTGAGTCAGGAACGGCAGCCTATGCACAGGTTGGTGGAGACAATGGCAATGCCTGTGGCAAATATCAGTTTGACTATCGCTATTCACTGCTTCCATTTGTGAAATATTGTTATGAGAGCAATCCGACATTTTTTGCAGAATTTAAAAAATATGCGGCATACACTGACAGTCAGAAATCACTGCTGAAGGGAAATACGAAATTCTATGCGGCATGGAGAACGATCTACAACAAATCGCCGAAAGGCTTTGCTTCTTATCAGGATGCTTATGCAAAGCGTGAATATTATGATGTGACGGCAGGATATCTGCAGAGCAAATTTAATATCAATATGGATGCAAGACCGGATATTGTAAAAGGAGCAGTATTTAGCTATTCCATCCAGCACGGTCAGTGGACGGCAGCAGGAGCAGTCAAAGCGGCCGGAATCAAAAACAGTACGACGGACGAGCAATTTTTACAGAAACTGTATGCATACCGCAAAAAAACATATCCGGCGTATACCACGCGTTACAACGAAGAACTTTCCCTTGCATTATCTTTATTGTAAAAAAGACAGCGGTCAGACGAAGAGAACATATTTTCGAACTGACTGCTGTTTTTTGTTGCGAAGCCGTTTTTTTCCTGTTATAATGAATTGGATATCGGTGACACTCATTTAGTGCCAAACGAAGTAGAGCACAGATTGCGGGCGTTACTTTGTAATGGAGCGATTCGCAAGTATCCTTTGGGATCAAAATAATCGTGAGAGTACAAAGTACAAAACAATCTGTTGGCATATAGTTTAAGGATTTATACAAAGCAAAATAATTTACAGGAAATAGAAGAATAGAGGACGATCATGATTCTGGAAGAGACATTAGAGAAAATCAAGAAACCATCACAGGAAGCGATGGAGCGGTGCAGGCAGCACTGGGATTCGATCGCAAAGCCGCTGCACAGTCTTGGCAAACTGGAGGATGCTCTGGTGCGGATCGCCGGGATGACCGGAAATGAAAGGATCCATCTGGATAAAAAGGCACTGGTTGTGATGTGTGCAGATAATGGTGTGGTAGAAGAGGGAGTCACGCAGTCCGGGCAGGAAGTGACAGCGATTGTTTCAGAAAATATGCTGTCTGGCAAGGCAACTTCCAGCATTATGTGCCGATCGACCGGAGCGGATATCTTCCCGGTCGATATCGGGATCGCAAGAGACACTTCTCTTCGAAATGAAAAAGTGGCGTATGGCACGAAAAATATGGCAAAAGGTCCGGCGATGACCAGGCAGGAAGCAGTGCAGGCGATCGAGACTGGCATCCGCATTGTTCGGGAATTAAAGGAAAAAGGTTATCAGATCCTTGCAACCGGAGAGATGGGGATTGGAAATACCACCACCAGCAGTGCTCTGGCAGCTGTTTTTCTGGGGATTCCGGTTGAGACGGTAACAGGAAGAGGTGCAGGGCTTTCCACTTCCGGGCTGACAAAGAAGATATCTGCGATCCATCAGGCAATCCAGGTAAATCAGCCGGATCCGGCGGACGGCATCGATGTGCTTGCAAAAGTCGGAGGATTTGACCTTGCCGGGATGGCAGGTCTGTTCCTCGGCGGTGCGGCAGAGGGGATTCCGGTTGTGATCGATGGAATCATTTCTGAGGCGGCAGCATTGGCGGCGTATGTGATCTGCCCGGACTGCGTAAATTATATGATTGCTTCTCATCTGTCAAAAGAACCGGCGGCACAGATGATTCTATCGAAACTGGGATTAGATGCCATGCTGGACTGTGAAATGCACCTTGGGGAAGGCACCGGGGCACTGGCACTGTTTCCGATTCTTGATCTTGCCTGCACGGTTTATAACAGTATGAGTACGTTTGAGGAAGTAAGCATTGGACAGTATGAGCATTTAGTCTGAGGAGGGAATCCTATGTTTGTTACGGTGACCGGCGGCAGCGGCAGCGGGAAATCTGCCTTTGCGGAAGAACAAATCCTGAAATTTCCGGAGAAAAACAGGCTCTATATTGCGACGATGGTCTGTTTTGATGAAGAGAGCAGACAGCGTGTGAAACGCCACAGAAAAATGCGAAAAGAGAAGCATTTTGATACCCTGGAATGTCCGACGGATCTTGTCCATGTCAGGATTCCAAAGGACACGGCGGTGCTCCTGGAATGTATGTCCAATCTGGCGGCAAATGAAGTTTTTTCGCCGGAAGGGGCAAAAGAACACGCTTATGAGGCAATCTGTGATGGGATTTTACATCTGAAAGAGCAGGCGGCAGATGTCTGCGTTGTCACGAATGAGATTTTTTCAGATGGTATGGTCTATGATAAAGAGACGGAAAATTATCAGAGGCTGCTCGGAAGGATCAATGCATATCTGGCGGAAATTTCCGATGTCTGCTATGAAGTAGTCTACGGTATCCCGCTTCGGATAAAGTAAAAAAATTTTGATATCACAGATGCTGTTTCTGGCAGCAGGAAAGAAGAGAATGGCATGAAAAATATAGGAAGAAGTCTGTGCGTTGCTTTTTCGATGTATTCGAAGATCCCGATGCCGCAGGTGGAATGGACAAAAGAAAGTATGCAGTACTGTATCTGCTTTTTTCCGGCAGTCGGGGCTGTGATCGGAGCGGCAACACTTCTGTGGAATATGCTTGCCGGAGCGAAGCTCTCTGGAAGTCTGCTTTTTACAGCAGTTCTGATCCTGATCCCGGTTCTGATCACCGGAGGGATCCATCTGGATGGTCTTCTGGATACAGCAGATGCACTCAGTTCTTATAAAACAAAAGAAGAAAAGCTTGAGATCTTGAAAGATTCGCATGCCGGAGCATTTGCGATTATCATAGGGATCTGCTGGTTTGTTCTGGATTTCGGGATTTATTCCGAGGCAGATGCCCATACAATAGGACTTCTGGCAATCGGTTTTGTCATTTCCAGGGCATTGAGCGGACTTTCACTGGTATCTTTCCGTATGGCGAAAAATACAGGGCTTGCAGCGACGTTTTCAGACATGGCATTAAAGAGCAGAGTGCGGATCGTGATGATCTGT
The DNA here is from genome assembly GCF_046967715.1 of Hominisplanchenecus sp. Classification (NCBI taxonomy): domain Bacteria; kingdom Bacillati; phylum Bacillota; class Clostridia; order Lachnospirales; family Lachnospiraceae; genus Hominisplanchenecus; species Hominisplanchenecus sp. The sequence continues at coordinate 2,522 of NZ_JBKVNQ010000020.1, read as the reverse complement.
TATCTGATCGTATGTGCCGGACTTTTGCTGTATCTGGATCCACTGTACGGAACGGCAGAGCTGATCGGGGCATTGCTGGTATTTTTCTGGTACCGCCATTTATCTTATGAAAAATTTGGCGGGATCACCGGCGATCTGGCAGGATTCTTCCTTCAGAACTGCGAACTGTTTATGGCAGTCTGCGTGATCGGACTTCGTATTGTTTTACGTTAAGATGATGCCATGCAAGGTCGGCTGTGCATCTTGCGATAAGGATGTCGAAAGTTAAAAATTATATGAGAAATGGAGATATCATATATGATATTGATCGTAGGAGGAACGTTTCAGGGGAAAAAGGCGTTTGCAGAGAAACTTCTGAACGAGAAAAGAGAACATTTTACGGACGGCACAAGCTGTGCTTTTTCGGATATTTACCATGCAAAAGTGCTGTTTCATTTCCATGAGTACATCCGAAGAATGTTGGAGCAGGAAATGAGTGTGCAGGATCTGGCAGAACAGCTGCGGATGAAGAATCCGGATCTTGTCCTGATCAGCAACGAACTCGGATGCGGCGTGGTTCCGATGGATGTGTTTGACCGGAACTACCGGGAGACAACCGGGCGTGTCTGCACGGAGATTGCTTCTGAGGCAGATGCAGTGTATCGTGTAGTCTGCGGTATCGGAACAAAAATCAAATGATGCAGCATCCTGGCGGATGGCAGAGGTGCACAGAAGAACCGGGCATTGCGATGCATGGTGTGCATCACTGTGAGCAGTGGACAGCAAACAGAAAAAGGGAACGATATAATATGGATGTTTATCTGATACGACACGGAAAAACAAAAGGAAATCTGGAAGGGCGATATATCGGGACAACGGACGAACCGCTCTGCGAAGAAGGAAAGCAAAGTCTTATGCAGATGGCAGATGCGAAAAAGTATCCGGCAGTGGAGGCACTTTTTGTAAGTCCGATGCTGCGGTGCAGGGAAAGTGCGAAGATCCTGTTTCCAAAGCAGTCTATTTCTGTGGTTTCAGATCTGCGGGAATGCGATTTCGGCAGATATGAAAACAAAAATTTTCAGGAATTATCCGGTGATGCGGATTATCAAAGATGGCTTGACAGCAACGGGACACTGCCGTTTCCGGCGGGCGAAGAGCAGAGCCATTTCCGGAAACGCTGTGTGGAAGCTTTTAAAACGATTGTGGCGGAACTTTTGGAGCAAAAGAAATATTCTGCGGCGATCGTCGTCCATGGCGGAACAATTATGAGTATTCTGGAAGCACTGGCGGAAGAAAAAAAGGCATTTTATGACTGGCAGGTTGGAAATGCGATGGGATATCATCTGTATATATCAGATGAGACATGGAAAAAAAGACAGAGACTAACCGTTCTGGAAAAAATCACGTAACGGTTTGGAATATAAAACAGAACAACAGAGGGGAAAATATGATCGCGTATATCAAAGGGGAACTTGTGGAGACACTTCCGGGAAGTGTGATTTTGGATGTCCATGGAATCGGATATCGTATTTATATATCGGGAAGAGAGTCGGAGCAGCTGACGAAAATGGGCAGTCAGGTGAAGCTTCACACTTATTTTCACGTAAAAGAGGATGCGATGCAGCTCTATGGATTTCAGCACAAGGATGATCTGGAAGTTTTTTCACTGCTGCTTGGTGTCAGCGGGATCGGACCGAAGGCGGCACTTGGGATCCTGACTGCATTTTCAGCAGATGATTTGAGATTTGCCGTTTTGTCGGAAGATGCAAAAACCATCGCCAAAGCACCGGGGATCGGTGTGAAGACGGCGAAAAAAATGATCCTGGAACTGAAAGACAAGCTGGATCTGGAGGATGCATTTGAGAAGAAGCTTCTGCATGAACAGGAAGCAGAAGAGACGCTTCCGGATGCAAGAGGAGAAGCAGTGGAAGCCCTGACAGCTCTCGGCTACAGTCCGGCGGATGCTCTGCGTGCCGTGCAGAAGGTGGAGCCGGGAGATGATATGGACACCGAGGCAATACTGAAAGCAGCACTGAAAAGAATGATCTGATCTGAAACTGGAATGATGCCGGGGTTAAAAGTCTGAAATCGCAGGGCATCTTCTGACTTTAAGATCTTAGAATAAATAAAAAGAGGAAAAAAATGGCAAAGCGAATTATCACAACGGATATTCTGGAGGAAGATGTATCTTCTGAAAAAAATCTGCGACCGCAGACATTAGAACAGTATATTGGACAGGAAAAAGCAAAAGAAAATTTAAAAGTTTATATCGAAGCGGCGAAGCAGAGAGGCGATACGCTGGATCATGTCCTTTTCTATGGACCTCCGGGACTTGGAAAGACGACGCTTGCCGGTATCATTGCCAATGAGATGGGGGTAAATATCAAGATCACCTCGGGACCGGCGATCGAAAAACCGGGGGAGATGGCGGCAATCCTTAATAATCTGCAGGAGGGCGATGTGCTTTTCGTAGATGAGATCCACCGTCTGAACCGTCAGGTGGAGGAGGTACTCTATCCGGCCATGGAAGACTATGCGATCGA